>CAZIVY010000453.1:0-3933 GCA_964542505.1 uncultured Rhodospirillaceae bacterium | reverse complement strand
GCTTTGGCGCGGGGCGGTGGCGCTCATTCGTCGGCGGCCGCCGCCCCCCATTCCTTGACCCGCGCCAGATGGTCGTAATCGCCCGGCCGCAACACCGCCGAGGGCCGCGGCCGCGCGCGGTAGGCGGTGGAGGGGTTATCGTAAATGGCGATGAGACGCTCGAGGCCGGCTTGCGCGCGCCGGCCAAGTTCCGCCGCCGCGACCGCCCGCAACGGCTTCCATTCGCCGGCGGGGTCATGGCCGGTGAGACGCACAAAGCCAAGCTCGCCCACGGGCGCGGCGGCAATGCCGGCGAACCCGCCCGCGGCCGCCATCGCCGCCTCCAGCGGCAGTTGCGGGGACAGGCCGCTCAGCACGGCCTTGGCCGCCGGAAGCGCGCCGGTCTTGTAGTCGAGGATCGCCAGCGATCCCTCGGGCATGCGGTCGATGCGATCCGCCTTGGCCACCAGCTCGAAGGCGCCAAGCGGACCGGCAAGTTGAAGGCGGCCGCCGATTTCGGTGGCGAGCGTGACATAGCCTTGGGTGCGGCGCCTCGACTCGAACTCGTGCACGAACCAGCGCGCCAGGCGCTCGAAGCGCGGCCACCAGAAGGCGCCGATCGCCGGGCGCTCCGGCAAAGCGGCGAAGCTGTCGCGCCCGATGGCCAGCAACCGCGCCAGGGCGTCGCCCGGCAAGTCACGCGGATAAGCGGTGACAAAGCGATCCAGCGCCCGGTGAACCGTCGTCCCCAAGTCCATCGCCGTCGGTTCGGCGTCGATGGGCGGTAGCGGCCTCAACGCCAGCACATGGCGGGCGAAGATCGCGTAAGGGTCGCGTATCCAGGTCTCCACCTCGGTCACCGAAAGCCGGCGCGGACGGGCGGCAAGCGGCGGCGAAGGCGCGGGCGGGGCCGCGGATGCGACCCGATGGGGGCGGTCGAGTTCGCGCTGCCAGTGCGAATAGGCGGCGCTGCCCTCGCGGCTCCAGCGGCTATCGCCGGCCAGCATGGCGTCGAGGCGCAGCAGCCAGCGGGCGGGGACCGTGGGCACGCCCCCCACTTTGCGGGCGCGGGTGAGCATGACCTCGGACGCCGCGGCGGCTTGGGCGAAATCGTGCGCCACCTGGCCGATGCGCCGTTCCTGCGGCGGCAGGCCGAACTTCCGGCGCATGGGGCGGGAGAGCCAGGGATCTTCTTCGACCTCCGGCGGCCAAGCGCCCTCGTTGAGGCCGCCCAGGACCAGGCGATCGGCGCTTTGCAGGCGCGCCTCCAAGAGGCCCCAAATGAACAACCGGGGCTGAAGGCCGAAGCGCGGGCGAACCGCGCGACCGGTCAAGAGCCTTGCCAGCAACGCCGGCCAGTGGCGGCCCGCCAAAGTGAAATGCGCCGGCGCCGCGTCGAGCAGTTCGCCGGCAAAGGCGTGCAAGGCTTCCCCGGCATCGCCCTTCCACAAATGGCACTGGCCGCTGTCGTCGGTGGCCAACTCCTCGGCCAAGCGCACATGCGCCGCCAGAAGGTCCGGCAACGACGCGGCGGCGGCGGCAAGCGCCGTGGCGAGCGGCCGGACGGCGGCGTCGAGGCGCGCCAACCACGCCCGCAATTCACCGTCACCGGCGCCCAGCACCGCCGCCATGCCCGCCAGGCCGGGCGCCGGGCGCGGCCCGCGCAGCGCGCGGCGTTCAAGGCGGCGCACCTGCTTCAGCCACGCCCGCCGCGCCATTCCGCCGCAACAAAGCGGGTGTTTGGCCATGGCCAAGAAAGGCACCGGCGCCATCTGCCCGATCAACGCCTGCGCGGTCAGACGCAGGAAGGCGCCGGGCGGGGTCTGGTCGAGGGGCATGCCGGCGGAGTCGTCGACGGCGATGTTCCAGCGCTTGAGTTCGGAGGCCACGCGGCGCGCGAGCTGGCGGTCGGGGGTGACCAGGGCGGCGGTGCGCCCTGGCGTCTGCAGCGCCTCGCGCAAGCAAAGCGCGACCGCGCTCGCTTCTTCCTGGGGGCCGGGACAATCGATGCGGGTGAGGCCGGCAAAGGCGGCATCGGGGAACGGGCCCAAGCCCTGCCAGCGGTCGGTAGCGCCGGCGGGGCCAAGCGCCTGGGCCAACATATGCGTCCGCGCCGCGTTGCCGGCGCCGGGGCTAAGCCAAAGGCGCACCTCGCGGCGGTCCACCAGCAGGCGCTGGAGCAACAGGCCGAGGCCATATTGGGGATGGGTGGGGGAGACGAGAATTTCGCTCCAGGCTTCGGCATCGGATTCCTGGTCGAGACCCGGCAGGATCACCGCGCCCTTGGGCAGGCGGGCGATGGTCGCCATGAGTTCGGCGGTGGCGGGAATGCTGCCGGTGGAACCGGCGGCGTAAACCGACGCCGGCGGCGGCTCGCGCGCCCATGCGGCGGCCAGCGCGCGCAAGCTGGCCACCCGCCGCGCGGCGCCATCGAGGCGGCCTTCCTCGGCCAGAATTTTCGGCCAGTGCTGGCGCAGGATAACGAGGAAATCGAGCGTCTCTTGCCAATGTTCCGCCAGCGCCTCGGGCACCAGTTGGTCGAGCGCGTCGAGGCTCAGGCCTTCGAGCGCCACGCTGTCGAGCAGGCCCGCCAGCGCCTCCGCCAGGCGCAGCGCGGTGGCGGGGTCGCTCCCCAAGGCGCTATCCGCCCCACCGCCGGCGGCGGCGCGCTGCCGCACCAGGCGCGCCAGCAACAACAAGCGGCGCAAGGGGGCGATCGGCGGCGGCAGATCGGCGGCGGCGGAATGAGGCTCGGCCAAAGTCTCCAGCAGGCTCATTCCGTCCTCGTCAACTTCGCCCAATGGCCTGATGGCGGGAAGCAACAGCGCCCGGCCGCCGCCGGAGCGCAGGAACGCGTCCTGTAGCGCGCGGCAAGCGCGGCGCGTGGGCAAGAAGACGATGGCGCGGCACAAATTCGCCGGGTCATCGCCTTCGCGTTGGAGGATGCCAGCCGCCAGGGCATCGACAAACGGTACCCCGGCGGGGATGGTGAAAACGTTGGGCGTGGGTTCAGACATTCAGCGCCGCCTCGGCCGCCTTCAGGCCGTCGGGCGTGCCCACGTCCATCCAGTCGCCTTGGTGGCGCAAACCAAAAAGACGCCCTGCCGCGATGGCGCGGTCGTAAAGCAAATTGAGCGAAAACGGCCCGCTTGGACAGTTGTCGAACAAACGCGGGTGCAGGATCTGCACGCCGGTGAAAACGAAGGGCGCCACGTCGCGTTCGTCGCGGCGCTGCAGGCGCCCGTCGGGGCCGAGGTGAAAATCGCCAGCGCCGGAATAGCCGATGGCGCCCACCGTCGGTTGCAGCAGCAACAGCGCGTCCATTTCCGCGTCATCGAAGCGGTGCGCCAAATCGCCCAGGGAATTCGCCTGCGCGTCGCGCCAGATCACGTCGCTGTTGACGACAAAGAAGGCGCCCTGGCCTAGATGGGGCAGGGCCTTGGCGACGCCACCGCCGGTTTCCAGAAGGCGGTCCGATTCGTCGGAAAAGACGATGCTGGGGCGCGTGCGCCCCGCCAAATGGGAGCGGATCGCCGCGCCCTTGTAGTGCAGATTGACCACCGCGCGCTCGATTCCCGCCTGCTGCAAGCGCTCGAGAGTGCGGTCGATGAGGGCGCGCCCAGCGGCGACGATCAGCGGCTTCGGCAGAGCGGCGGACACCGCGCGCATGCGTAGCCCCAGGCCCGCCGCCAGCACCATCGCCGCTTTCGGCATGGCGTTCATTTTGGCAGCGGCCGGGCGCGCTCGGCGGGCGGAAAATGCTGGTCGAACCAGCGGGCGAGAGGCGCCAGAGCCGGATGCGCCAGATTGGCTTCCACCACCCGCCACGCGCGCGGCATCCAGGCCAGATAGCCGGGCTTGCCGTCGCGCTTCCACAGGCGAACGAAGGTGCCCAGAATGCGCACATTGCGTTGCGCGCCGCCGACCGCGTAGGAGGCGAGAAAAGCCTCGCGG
>CAZIVY010000452.1:0-5875 GCA_964542505.1 uncultured Rhodospirillaceae bacterium | reverse complement strand
TTCCGCCAGCACGGCGGCGAAGTCGCGCCGGCTGGCGCGCATCTCGGTCAGGATGTAATTGCAGGTGCCGTTCAAGATGCCGTAGACGCGCTCGATGCGGTTGCCCACCAGGCCCTCGCGCAACGCCTTGACGATGGGGATGCCGCCCGCCACCGCCGCCTCGAAGCGCAAGGGCTGGCCAGCCTTCTCGGCCGCCCGCGCCAATTCCGTGCCGTGATGCGCCAAGAGCGCCTTGTTGGCGGTGACCACCGCCTTGCCGTTCGCCAGCGCCGTTTCGCACAGGGCCTTGGCGATTCCCTCGGCGCCGCCGATCAATTCCAGCACCACGTCCACATTCGGGTGGCGGGCGAGCGCCAAGGCGTCGTTATGCCATTCGAAATTCCCGATCGGCGCCGCGCGCTTCTTGCGCCGCTGGCGCGCCGACACCGCCACCACGTCGATCCGCCGCCCGGCGGTCGTGGCCAGGCGTTCGCCATGCTCGCGCAACAGCGCCAGCACGCCGCCGCCCACCGTGCCCAGCCCGGCGATGGCGACGCGCAGCGGTTCCATGGCCTAGAGGGCGACGGCGGGTCTGGCCGCCGGTTCGGGTTCGTTGCTGGGGGCGCCCAGCAGGCGCTTGATGCTCTTGCACGCCTGGCGGATGCGCTGCTCGTTTTCAACCAGCGCGATGCGCACAAAGCCCTCGCCATGCTCGCCGAATCCAACCCCGGGCGCCACCGCCACCTTGGCCTCGCGCAGCAGCAGCTTGCTGAATTCGAGCGATCCGATGTCGGCGTAGCGCGGCGGAATCGGCGCCCAGGCGAACATGCTGGCCGCCGGCGCGGGAATGTTCCACCCCGCCTGCGCCAAGCCCCGCACCAATGTGTCGCGGCGCGATCTGTACATGCGGCGGATTTCCTCGAGGCAATCCTGCGGGCCGTTCAACGCCGCCGTCGCCGCCACCTGTATGGGCGTGAAGGCGCCATAGTCGAGATAGGACTTCACCCGCCCCAGCGCCGACACCAGCTTGCGGTTGCCGGCGGCGAAGCCGATGCGCCAGCCGGGCATGTTGTAGCTCTTGCTCAAGGAACTGAACTCGATGGCCACGTCCATGGCCCCGGGCACTTGCAGGATCGATGGCGGCGGCCGACCATCGAAATAGATTTCCGCATAGGCGATGTCGGAGATCACATAGATGCCGAAGCGGCGCGCGAACGCCACCACCTCGGTATAGAAATCCAGGTCCACCGTCATCGCCGTGGGGTTGGCCGGGAAGCTGACCACCAGCGCGATTGGCGCCGGCACGCTGTGGCGCACGGCGCGCTCAAGGGCGGCGAAAAAGGCGCTGTCGGCGCCGCTCGGCACATGGCGGACGCTGGCGCCGGCGATGATGAATCCGAAGGCGTGAATGGGGTAACTGGGATTGGGGACGATCACCGTATCGCCGGGCGCGGTGATGGCCTGCGCCAGATTGGCCAGGCCTTCCTTCGACCCTAGCGTAACGATCGCTTCCTTCTCCGGGTCGAGGTCCACCCCGAATCGGCGGGCGTAATAACCCGCCAGCGCCCGGCGCAGGCCCGGCACGCCCCGGCTCATGGAATAGCGGTAGGCGCGTGGATTGCGCGCCGCCTCGATCAGCTTCTCGACAATGTGCGGTGGCGTCGGCATGTCGGGATTGCCCATCCCGAAGTCGATGATGTCGTCGCCCGCCGCGCGGGCGCGCGCCTTTATGCGGTTGACCTCCTCGAACACATAAGGAGGCAAGCGCTTGATACGATAGAATTCCGCGTCCATGACCTGCTCGTGGGCCGCTGCTGGTTGTCCAGGCTGAGAGACCGTACCCGGTCTGTCAGCCTGGATAACTAGCAAATCTAATCAGGTTGTGGCGCGCATCCGGCACAACGAGTGGAACTCAAGCGTCGGGTACGTGCCACTGGCGGCCCCCTAGTACCCGCCATCGCTGATCCGCGCAACGCGCGCCTTGCGCGCTTTCATATACTGGCGGCAATGCCGCCAGGGGCGCGGACCATAGATGAAGGGTACAACCCTATTGAATCTGTACCGCTTTCGCTAGTTCGCGGGTGGCGTGTCGCGACCCGCGAACTCGCGAAAGTCGGTACTAGGTAACCGATCGCGCAAGTTCGCGCCCGCGCCCGCGCCCCGCATGCTTGGCACGCCCAGCGGCGAAGCCGCCGGGCCTATTGATAGCGCGCAAAGCGCGCGGGGCGTGCTGGGCGCGCCGGACCTTAACGTGAAGGACGGCTGCGCCGCCAGGGAGGGATCGCACTCTAATTCTCGAGAAAGACCTCGGCGTTCCGGCCCGGTTGCTCGCGCGTCGTCGATCCCTCGACGCGGATCAATTGCGGGTTGACCCCAAGGCGCACCAGTTCGGCGGCCACCGCCCGGGCCCTTTCGAGCGCCACCTGCGGCAACGCCTTCGCCGCGCTTGCCAGCGGCGCCGCGGGTTCGTAGCCCACCACCCGCACGCCGCCACCCGCCAATTTCTGCCGGTCGGCGATGCGGCGAACGGCCGCTTGGCCGGCTTTGTCCAGGTTCGCCGAACCGCCATCGAACGATACCGCCGCCGCCTCGGCGACGCGGTTGCGCGCCACGTCATCGATATATTTGGCGTTCTTGCGATCGGCGACCAGCCCGGCCTGAACGGCCTTGCGCTCGGCCGGTTCGGTCGCTTGTGGCCGCTCAGGAACATCTGAGAGATTAGAGAAGCCACGGCTCGTATCTGATTGATTTGATTGTTTAGATGCCGTTTGCGGCGGAGCAGATTTACCGCTCTGGCGGCCAAAAACGCCATCATACCATTCGACCGGATTGGCCCAGTTGGGAACGGCGGTGCAGGCGCCAGCGGCCAACCCTAGCGCCGCCACCATCATCAGCGCAAAGCCGCGGGCGCCATTGCGGACTGGCGGCAATTCGCCATCGGTCGTGGTGACTTGGTAGCGCATGCAATTCCCTTCCCCGCTTCAACCGCCGGTGGACGTATAAGGGGCCCCGTGGGGCCAGACATTGTCCACAGGCTAATTCTTTGTTAACACCCCGCCAACAGCATGTGGTCCGGCCTCGGCGGCTGGCCGGCAACCCAAGCATAAAGGAAGTGGACGTGGCGGATCAAACGGTAGGCGACATCAAGCTCCCCGACCCCGCCGAATTCTCCCGCCATCTCACGGAGATAGCCAGCCGCAGCCAACAGATCGTCGTCGACTTCCTGGAGCGGCAGTCCAGCGGCGAGGCGAAAACGGTCGATCCGCTGAACATCGGCGGGGCGTTCATGGAAATGACCGCCCGCATGATGGGCAACCCGGCCAAGGTGGCCGAGGCACAGCTCGATCTGTGGAAAGCCCACGTCGACCTCTGGCACAACACGGCGCAGCGCTTCATGGGCCGCCACGGCCAGCCCTTGGAGCGCCCGGCGCGCGGCGACCGCCGCTTCAGCCATAGCGACTGGGACGAGAATCAGATCTTCGACTTTGTCAAGCAATCCTACCTGGTCGGCGCCCGTTGGATGCAACAGACCATCGGCGGCGTCGAAGGCCTCGACGACAAGACGCGCAGCAAGGTGGACTTCTACACGCGCCAATTCGTCGACGCCATGGCGCCCTCGAATTTTGTTCTCACCAACCCTGAAGTCCTGCGCGCAACTATCGAAAGTGGCGGAGAAAATCTGGTCAAGGGCCTGCGCAACATGCTGGCTGACCTGGAACGCGGAAAGGGCAAGATCGCCATCCGCATGAGCGACGACTCCGCCTACCGCGTGGGGGAAAACGTCGCCGTCAGTCCGGGCAAGGTGATCTTCCAGAACGACCTGATCCAGCTCATCCAGTACGCGCCCACGACGCCTGAGGTTTACAGGCGCCCCTTGCTGATCGTGCCGCCCTGGATCAACAAGTTCTACATCCTCGATCTGCGCCCCGATAATTCGTTCATCAATTGGGCGGTGGACCAGGGCTACACCACCTTCGTCGTCTCCTGGGTCAATCCCGACCAGCGTTTGGCCCACAAGAGCTTCGAGGATTACATGCAGGAGGGCATATTGGCCGCCCTCGACGCCATGTCCGCCACCTTAGGCGAGCGCAAGGCGACGGTCATCGGCTACTGCCTGGGGGGCACGCTGCTTGCCGCGACTCTCGCCTACCTGGCGGCCAAGGACGACGACCGCATCAAGGCGGCGACCTTTTTCGCCGCCCAGGTGGACTTCTCCGAGGCTGGCGAACTGGCCGTCTTCATCGACGAGGAACAGCTTTCCTACATGGAAGAGTTGATGGAAAAGAAAGGCTATCTCGACGGCGGCGAGATGGCGGCGACTTTCAACATGCTGCGCGCCAACGACCTGATCTGGTCGTTCGTGGTCAACAACTACTTGCTTGGCAAGGACCCCTTCCCCTTCGATCTGCTGTTCTGGAACGGCGATTCGACCCGCATGCCGGCGGCCATGCACAGTTTTTACCTGCGCAACATGTACCAGAAGAACCTGTTGGTTAAGCCCGGCGCGCTGAAGCTGAACGGCGTGCCCATCGACCTGCGAACAATCAAGGTCCCCGTCTACATGCAGGCCAGCAAGGAAGACCACATCGCGCCCTACACGTCGGTCTACAAGGCGGCGCGGCATTTCTCCGGGCCGGTGCGTTTTGTCCTCGCCGGCTCCGGGCATATCGCCGGCGTCGTCAACCCGCCGGCGGCGAAGAAATACCAGCACTGGCTGAGCGAGGCGAAGGTCAACCCGCCCACCAGCGAGGAATGGCTGGCCGGCGCCACCGAGCTTGCCGGATCCTGGTGGCCGGACTGGAACAAGTGGCTGGCCAGGAAATCCGGCCCCAAGGTGGCGGCGCGCGACCCGGCCAAGGGCAAGCTCGCGCCCATCGAGGACGCCCCCGGCGGCTACGTCAAGGTGCGCAGCGATTCCTAGGCACACAAAGCCTTGACTCTGCCCCGGCCCGATCTTATATGACCGCACAGGTGGGGCCCGAGGCAGACGCCCCGCTATCCAAGACGGCACGCCGTCCAAGTCTGCTCCAACTCGTGATGACGAGAGGAGTATGCTTATGGACGGCGAATTTTTTTCCACACATCCCCTACGCCCGGTCGAGCCGCGGATTACCGCGGCATGGCTTCGTATGGCCTTGCAGGACCGGAAACGGCCCATGCTGCTCGACGTGCGCCGGCGCCCGGCGTTCCAGGCGGCGCGGACGATGATCCCCGGCGCCGAATGGCGCGACCCCACTTCGGTCTACGAATGGGGCTCGAACCTGCCGCGCGGGCGGCTTATCGTCGCCTACTGCGTTTACGGCCACCATGTGGGCCGCTGGGTAGCGGCGAGCTTGCGCAGCCTGGGCCGCGACGCCTGGTTCCTCGACGGCGGCATCGCCGCTTGGGAGGCGGCCGGCCTGCCGGTCGTCGAGCGGGAAATGGCCGGGCGCGAAATGGAGGTGGTGTCATGAAGTGGATCACCCGCGAGCGCCCGAAAATCGACCGCATTGCCTGTCCGTGGCTCATCCGCCGCTTCATCGATCCCGAAGCCGAATTCCTCTTCGTGCCCAAGGATAAAGTTCTGGCGGAGGCCAAGCGCACCGGCGCCACCCCCTACGACATTCCGGGGGTCAAGTTCACCCATGTGGGCGAGAAATGCAGCTTCGACGCCTTTCTCGCCGAATACCGCCTCGACGACCCGGCCTTGCGGCGGTTGGCGGTGATCGTGCGCGGCGCCGATACCTCGCGGCCCGATCTGGCCCCCGAGGCGCCGGGGCTGCTCGCCGTCTCGCTCGGCCTGTCGCGGAACTACCCGGACGACCACGCCATGCTGGAGGCCGGCATGATCGTCTACGAGGCCCTTTACGCCTGGGCCAAGGACGCCCAGGGCGAAACCCATGGCTGGCCGCCGCAA
>CAZIVY010000451.1:0-7184 GCA_964542505.1 uncultured Rhodospirillaceae bacterium | reverse complement strand
AGCGCCAGCCGCCCTCGTCGGGGATCCAGGCGATGCGCAACAGGTTGGTGGCGCCGGGGGTGCCGAAGGGCATGCCGGCGGCGATCACCAGGCGCTGGCCGGGCTTGGCGAATTCCTGATCCAACGCCGCGCGGCAGGCGTTTTCCACCATGTCCTTGACCGACGTGGCGTCGGCGGAAATCACCGGATGCACGCCCCAGGCGACGGCCAGCCGCCGCGCCGTGCGCTGCACCGGGGTCAAGCCCAGAATCGGCACGCGCGGGCGCTCGCGCGCGGCGCGCAGTGCGCTGGAACCGGACGAGGTGTAGGTGACAATGGCGGCGGCCTTGACCGTATCGGCCACCTGGCGGGCGGCGGCGGTGATGGCGTCGGCGGCGGTGGGTTCGGGGTTGGCGTGCTCCGCGTCCATGATCCCCTGGTAGAACGGATCGCGCTCCACCGCGACGGCGACGTGGTCCATGGTCGTTACCGCCTCGAGGGGATAAGCGCCGGACGCGGTTTCGGCCGACAGCATGACGGCGTCGGCGCCGTCATAGACGGCGGTGGCCACGTCCGATACCTCGGCGCGCGTGGGAACCGGCGATTGCACCATGCTTTCCAGCATCTGCGTCGCCACCACCACCGGTTTGCCGGCCCGGCGCGCGGCGCGCACGATGCGCTTTTGCAGGCCGGGAACGGTTTCGATGGGCAGTTCCACGCCCAGGTCGCCGCGCGCCACCATCAGCGCGTCGGAAAGTTCGACGATTTCGTCCAGGCGGGCGATGGCCGCCGGTTTCTCGATCTTGGCCATGAGCGCCGCGCCGCCGCCGATCAGCCGGCGCGCCTCGGCCAAATCCTCGGGGCGCTGCACAAATGAAAGCCCGATCCAATCGACGCCGAGTCCCAACGCCACGGTCAGGTCGCGGCGGTCTTTCGCCGTCATCGCGCCGATGGGCACGATGGTTCCGGGCAGGTTGACCCCCTTGCGGTCCGAAAGCGAGCCGCCGACGACGACGTGGCATTCGACGAAATCGGCGCCGTGGCGTTCGACCTTGAGGCGGACGCGGCCGTCGTTGAGCAGCAGGTCCGCGTCCTTGGCCAGGGCGCGCAGCACCTCGGGGTGCGGCAGGCTCACGCGCTCGGCGTTGCCGGGGGTGGCGTCGAGGTCGAGGCGGAAGGACTTTCCGGCTTCAAGCTCGATCGGGCCGGCGGCGAACTTGCCGATGCGAATCTTCGGTCCCTGCAAATCCGCCAGGACGCCGATGGGGCGTTTCAGTTCTTCCTCGATGGAGCGGATGGCGGCGTAACGGGCGCGGTGATCGGCGGCTTCGCCATGACTGAAATTGAGGCGAAAGACATCGACCCCGGCGAGAAACAGGGCGCGAATTTCCTCCGGCTTCGAACTCGAGGGACCGAGGGTGGCGACGATCTTGACGTTGCGGCGGCGGCGCATGCGGGCAGTCTAGCCCGAATCCCGCGCCGTTTCGCGAGTATTGGAGCGGGTGGCGGCGCTTGCCTGACGGGCGGGGCTTTCGCGCACCAGGGCAAGCAGCCCGATGCCGATCAGCGACAGCAGCGGAAAGCAGATAAACGCGTGCTCATAGGCGCTCGCGGCATAGACGCGCACGCCGCCGGCAAGCGCGCCATCCCATTGCCAGTCCATGAGCAAGCCGACAATGGGCTGCATCAACGCGCCGGCGGCCATGGTCATGGTGTTGATCACGCCGGACGTGACCCCGGCGGCATCGGGAGGCGCCGCGTCGCGGCCCAGCGCAAAGGCCAGCACCATGACGCCTCCGGCCATGCCGATCCCGCCCAGCAACAGCACCAATGCCGTCATTGACAAGGCCGGCAGAAAAAGCAGCAACGACCAGGCGGCGACCAAGAGGATGCTGCCCGCCAGCATCACCGGCCGGCGGCGGCGAAGGCGGTCGGATAGCCAGCCGGCGATGGGAGCGCCAGCGCCCCAACCCACGAGCATCGCCGATGTCACCAGCGCCGCCGTCGAGCGCGGGAGCCCGTTGGCCTGCATCAGATAAGGCACGCCCCACAGGCCGCTGAAGGCAAGGAACGATCCGGTGATGGTGGCGGTATAGGCGCCCAATATCCAGGTTTGGGCGTTGCCGGCGGTGGCCGCGAGACCCGCCAGAAGCTGTGGGCGCGCGGCGCCGGCGGCTTGGCGCGGGGGCGCGTAACGTCCGGCGACGAAGAAGAACAAGGCGGCGATCAGCGCCGCCGCGAGGGCCGACCAGAGCATGGTGGCGCGCCAGCCGAACGCCTGCACCAGCGCCGCCAGCGGGGCCTGGCCGCCGATGGCGCCCAGCATGCCGGCGGCCATGGTGATCCCGCCCACGAGCGCGAACCGGTTCACCGGCAGCGAGCGCATGGCCACGTAGAGCGCGCCGATCCAGCTCACGCCGGCGCCGGCGCCGATGAGAAGGCGGCCAAGATAGGCCTCGGTCAATGACGGCGCCCAGCCGAACAAGGCCGAGCCGGCGGCGCACAGCAGCGCGGCGGTCACGATCACCGCGCGCGGCCCGTAGCGGTCGAGGAGCAACCCGATGGGCACCTGGAGCGCGGCGTAGGAGTAGAAGTAAAGACCCGAGAGCTGGCCCAGCACCGCGGCGCTGACGGCGAATTCGCGCATCAGGTCGTCCACCATGACGCCGGGCGCCACGCGCTGGAAAAAGCCATAGCCGTAGAACGCCGCCGCGACCGCCCAGGGAATCCAGCCTCCGGCGAGGGAGCGGGCGCTCAACCACCGCCCCGTTCGGCGATCAGGATGGCGCGAAAATCGTTGACGTTAGTGCGCGTCGGGCCGGTGATCACCAGGTCGCCGAGGTCGTGGAACGCCCGGTAGGCGTCGTTATTGGCCAGGCATCCCGCAAGGTCGACATCGGCGGCCTCGGCGCGCGCCATGGTGTCCGGGGTGACGATCGCGCCGGCATTGTCCTCGCTGCCGTCGATGCCGTCGGTGTCGGCGGCGAGGGCGAAGATGCCGGGTTCGCCCTTCAGCGCCAAAGCCAGCGCCAGCAGGTATTCGACGTTGCGCCCGCCGCGGCCATTGCCGCGCACGGTGACCGTGGTCTCGCCCCCCGACAGAAGGGCCAGCGGCGCGCCGCTGGCGGCATAAGCGCGGGCCAGCGCCGCGTGGGCCGCGCCCACCTCGCGCGCTTCGCCCTCCAGATCATCGCCGAGTATCACCGCGCGATAGCCTTCGGCGGTGACGGCGGCGGCGGCGGCCAGAAGGGAGGCTCGCGGGGTGGCGATGACCACCGTCTTGGCGCGCTCCAGGCGGGGATCGCCGGGCTTCGGCGACTCCTCGGCCGCGCCCGCCAGCACGGCACGCACCTCCGGCGGCGGATCGATGCGGTAGCGCGCCAGCACCGCGCGCGCGTCGGCGTAGGTGGTGGGGTCCGCCACCGTGGGGCCGGAGGCGATGGTGGCGGGATCGTCGCCCGGCACGTCGGAAATCGCCAGCGTCACCACCTGGGCCGGGAAGGCGGCGGCGGCAAGGCGGCCGCCCTTGATGCGCGAGAGGTGCTTGCGCACGGCATTAATCTCGTCAATGGCGGCGCCGCTTCGAAGCAGATCCCGCGTCAGCGTCCGCTTGTGGGCCAGCGTCACGCCCTTGGCCGGCAGGGCCAGCAGCGCCGATCCGCCGCCTGAAATGAGGCATAGCACCAAGTCGTCGGCGGTCAGCCCCTTAACGCGGTCGAGGATGTCTTGCGCCGCGCTCTCGCCGGCGGCGTCGGGCACCGGATGGGCGGCCTCGATCACCTCGATTGACCGGCAGGGGACGCCGTGGCCATAGCGCGTGACCACCAGCCCGCGCACCGGACCCTTCCAGTGCCGCTCCACCGCCTGGGCCATGGCGGCGGCGGCCTTGCCGGCGCCGACCACTATCGTCCGCCCGCGGGGCGGCGGCGGCAAATGCGGGGGCAGGCAGCGGAGCGGATCGGCTGCTTCCACCGCCGTGGCGAACAGGCGGCGAAGGATCTGAACGGGCGTGATGTCGGCGGCCATGAATTACCCGGTTGCTGCCAAACGCGGGGTGCGCGCCAACAATATTCCCGCCAGCACCACGACGCCGCCAGCGATTTGCAGGGCGCCCAGGGCCTCGCCCAGAATTATCCAGCCGAACAGGGCGGAGATAATGGGCTGTCCCAGGATCACCAAGGACAAATAGGCGGCGGGCAGGTGGCCAAGGGCGTAGGCGATCAACGCCTGCCCGAAAGCCTGACACACCCAGGCCAGGCCGATGAGGATGAGCCAGCCGCGCAAGGTCACGGGGAGGATGCTTTCGCCCATGACGACGGCGATCGGCAGCAGCGCGAGCGCCGATACCGCCGTGGTCACGTACATCAGGCGGGCGGTGCCATAGCGCCCGCGCAGGCCCGCCACCACCAGCAAATAGCTGCCGTAGAACATGGCGGTGACGAGGCCAAAAGCGTCGCCGATGACAAAGCGCCGGCCAAGTTCGAAACTGGCGCCCACCAGCATCGATGTGCCGGCGAGCGCCAGCACGAGGCCGAAAAGAAAGCGGGGCTTGATGCGCTCGTCAAACAGGAACCAGGCGCCGGCGGTGACCACGACCGGGGTCATGTTGGCGAGCAGCGTGGCGTTGGCGACGCTGGTGAAGGCCACCGACAGGTGCCAGAAGAACAGGTCGGCGGCGAAAAGCAGACCGGGCAGGATCAGCGGCCGGCGCTCGTCCCAGCCCTTGGCCGGCGCCGGACGGCCGCCTGGATCGCGCCACCACCAGAAGGCCAGCAGCGGCAAGGCCAAGGCCGCGCGGTGAAATCCGGTGGCGGTGGGTCCCAATTCCGACAGGCGGACGAAGATGGGCGAGGTGGCGATGGCCAGCGCGCCCAGCATCAGGGCGGCAAAGCCCAGGCGGAATGCCCTGGCGGAAGCCGGGGCGGCGGCGGCGGCGATAGAGGACATGAGGGTGCTGGTTATAGGCTGCCTGCCGCCCCAAAGCCACCTCTTGGCGGCGCTTGGGTAGTGGGTCAGTTTGAATATGCGTTCTACATAGGGTTGCTAACCGTCCACCAGCCACGCGCGCGCATACAGTCTATAAAGGCATGACCATAGCCGAACCAAATTCCAGGCGTTCGGCTGGCGCCCGTCTCGCGGAAGCAGGCATCTTTCGCGTTCTCCAGATCAACAAGGAAGACCCTCCTTTCTTCCTCCCGATCATATGAAACTCCCATCGGGCGTCGTGGTCCGCTCCAATTTGGCTCGATGAAGGTACAACCGGAAAGGCATGCGACTGCCAGCGATAAGGCGATGTTTTTTCCGATCATGGCTACCCCCGCTTTTGAGAAATTTTCCAAACTGATCCACTACCACCTTGTGGCAACGCTTTGATAACTTTGCTAAGCGGATATCATGCAGCCCATGTCCCGCGAGTTGCCCAGGTTCGCGTCCGACGACGCCGCCGAAGCGCCCTTCGAGCGCGTGAACCCCGCCGCCGTGGCGCCGCTCCTCCTGGTGTGCGATCACGCCAGCCGGCAATTGCCCGCGGCCTATGGCACGCTGGGCCTCGATGCCGCCGAACTGTGGCGGCACATCGCCTGGGATATCGGCGCCGCCGACGTGACGCGGCGCCTGGCGGCCTTGCTGGACGCGCCGGCGGTGCTGTCGCGCTATTCCCGCCTGCTGGTGGACTGCAACCGGGCCGAGTCCGACCCGACGCTCGTATGCCGGATCAGCGACGGCACGGTGGTTCCCGGCAACCGCGACATCGACGGCACCGAAACCGCGCGGCGCATCGCCCGCTTCCACGCCCCCTACCATGCGGTGGTGGCGGGCGAAATCGAACGCCTGACCGCCGCCAACGCCACCCACGCGCCGGCCCTGGTGGACGTGCACAGCTTCACCCCGGTGATGAAGGGATTCGCCCGCCCCTGGCACATCGGCGTGCTGTGGAACCGCGATCCGCGCCTCGCCCGGCCGTTGATGGAGGCGCTGGCCGAAGACCCGGCGCTGGTGGTCGGCGACAACGAGCCCTATAGCGGGCGCGGCAATGTGGGCTACACCACCCGCCGGCACGCCGAGACGGCCGGGCTGCCGCACGTCCTGATCGAAGTGCGCCAGGACCTGATCGACACCCACCACGGGGCCGAGGCGTGGGCGCACCGCCTGGCGGCGGCGCTCAAGCGCGTGGTGGCCGAACACGGCCCCTTCCGCCGCGAGGGCCATACCGCATGATCCGCGAACCCGAATTCACCATCGGCATCGAGGAGGAATACTACCTCGTCGATCGCGCCAGCCGCGACCTCGCCAGCGCGCCGCCGCCGTCCATGCTGGCGGAATGCGAGGCGCTGCTGACCGGCCAGGTCAGCCCCGAATTCCTGCAAAGCCAGATCGAGGTGGAAACGCGCGTCTGCCGCAACGTCAAGGAAGCGCGGGACGACCTGGCGCGGCTGCGGACCACGGTGGCGCAGGTGGCGGCCAAGCACGGCCTGGCGCCCATTGCGGCGGCGACCCACCCCTTCGCGCGCTGGAGCGAGCAGAAGCACACCGACCGCCGGCGCTACGACACCCTGGCGCGCGACCTCGCCGGGGTGGCGCGGCGGCTGATGATCTGCGGGCTGCACGTGCATGTGGGGATCGGCGACGACGACCTGCGCATCGACCTGATGAACCAGGCGAGCTACTTCCTGCCGCATCTGGCGGCGCTGGCCACCTCGTCGCCCTTCTGGCAGGGGGAAGACACGGGGCTGAAGTCCTATCGGCTGTCGGTGTTCGATGCCCTGCCGCGCACCGGCCTGCCGGAACGCTTCGAAAGCTACGGCGAATATCAACGCTTGGTGCGGCGCATGGTCGGCGCCGGCCTGATCGAGGACGCCACCAAGATCTGGTGGGACCTTCGCCCCTCGGCCAAATTCCCGACGCTGGAAATGCGCATTCCCGACGTCTGCACCCGCCTCGACGACGCCATCACCGTCGCCGCGTTTTACCTCTGCGTGCTGTCGATGCTCTACCGGTTGAAGCAGCAGAACCAGCGTTGGCGCATCTACGCCAACAGCCTGATCGAGGAAAACCGCTGGCGGGCCCAACGTTATGGCTGCGAGGGCTCGATGGTGGACTTCGGCAAGGGCCTCCTGGTTCCCTATGCGGAGCTCCTGGAGGAATTGATCGAACTGGTGCGCCCCGACGCGGAGCGTTTTGGCTGTTTGCCGGAAATCCTGCACGCC
>CAZIVY010000450.1:0-1939 GCA_964542505.1 uncultured Rhodospirillaceae bacterium | reverse complement strand
GGACAATGGCCTTTCCCTCATGGCCATGCCGCCCGACCTCGATGCGGCGTTCCGCAAATTCATTCCGCCCTTCGGCGCCGCCGGCAACCCGGTGGACATCACCGGCGGCGAGCCGCCCGCCACCTACAAGAACACCGTGCGCCTGGGGCTGACCGAGGACCGCATTCACGCGCTCATCCTCGGCTACTGGCACACCATCATCACGCCGCCCATGGTGTTCGCCAAGCTGATCGTCGAGGTGGTCGAGGAAATGCGCGCCCAGGGCATCGCCAAGCCCGTGGTGGCGTCGCTCGCCGGCGACATCGAGGTGGAGCAGGCGGCGGATTACCTCTACCAGCACGGCATCCCGTCTTACGCCTATTCGACGGAAATTCCGGTGGCGGTACTGGGCGCCAAGTACAAATGGGCCCGCGGCGCCGGGTTGATCAAGGGCTGAGCCGGCGCCGCCACGGCGCGCGCCCGAGCGTAGCCCACTCAGGGACGCCAGTTATCCCGGCTTCCGTGGCGGATGTGGAGGACGCGAACCGTGGCGCCATCAATGACGAAGAATATCCGCCAGCGCGTCCCGCCGCCGAACAGGACTTGGCGCACCTCGCGGCCAAGGACCCTGGCTTCCGGCGCCATGCCGTGCGCCTCAGGCAGGGTGCGAAGGCCCAGAATCGCGGCTTGGATGCCTTCGCGCCACTTGGCGGCGTAGGCGGGATTTTCCTTGAGGTACCAGCGATAGGCGTCGCGGATGTTGTCCGCCGCGAAGGGCGTCACGGTCACCCGGTAGCGCCTCATCCCTTCGCGGTCTTCAACTTCTTAAAGAATGAAGCCGCCTCGACGCCCTGGCCGCGGTCCGCCTGCCCCAGGCCCTTGCGGAGATCGGCGACCGTTCGCGCCAGTTCGAACGCGTCGAGCATGTCCTGCCAGGCCTTGGCGTCCATGACCACCAGCGCCGGCTTGCCATTGACCGTCAGCACCGAGGGCCGGCCCGTCTCCTTGAGGTGCGCGACAAAGCGGGACGTATCGCGCTTGAACTCCGTCAGCGACCGGATGTCCTCGGTGATATCCATTGGCGCCTCACCTAATTCGCATCTTTAAGAGTGCGAATTTAGCACATAATTCGGTGCTTGTCGATTCAAGGGCAATGCCCGCGGCGCCGGCTTGATCGGGAAGTAGGAAGCCTTGCCCCCCCACCCCGCCCTCCCCCACAAGGGGGGAGGGAATTCCAATTGAAACCTCCCCCTCGACGGGGGAGGTCGGCGCGCGAGCGCCGGGAGGGGGTGAGCGACCGCGGAGTCACCCCTTCAGCACGTAGCCGTAGCGAAGGTGGCTCGGGTCGGCGCCGTTCCGCAGATAGGCGGCCTTCATCGCCGTCACCTTATCCGTCTCCAGCCCCGCCTTCTTGACCTGGTACTTGTAGATGCGGGCCGAATTCTCGCCGAGGATCGCGGTCTTGACCGCGCCGTCGGCCGCGCCGAGCGGCTTGAAGCCATGCTTGCGCTGCATGTCCTCGGGGATTTCGAGGCGGCGCAGCGCCTCGATCTGCCATTGCGGCGATCCCGTCCAGATGGCGTCGGTGCCCCAGACCACGTGGTCGGGACCCAGGCCCTTGATCAGCATGCCCATCAGCGCCGCGCTCAGCCGCGGCTCCACCACCGTCGTCTGGGCGAAGATCTGGCCGAGGTCGCCATAGACGTTGCTGACCCCGAACTTCGCCGGAATCTCGGCCAGGTCGCTCGTCCACTCCACCCGCCCGGTCTGCTCGAACTGCGCCAGGGCTTCCGCCGCGCGGCCGCCCCCGGCCCAACGGTAGGCGGAATGATAGATGACGAAGTTGATCTGCGGCCAGTCCTTGGCCGCCTTGCCCACGTCGCGCACGTCGCTGTACGCCAGCAGATGCGGGAACTGCTGCTCCACCGAGGGCGGGAACAGGCCCTTGTGCACGCAGACG
>CAZIVY010000449.1:0-9244 GCA_964542505.1 uncultured Rhodospirillaceae bacterium | reverse complement strand
GGCTCGCGGCGGAGCCGTTGATTGTCAGGTTCAGATCATCAACTGGGATCCTTTTCCATTTGTGCATTGATATATAGTGATAATTTTGGGCCCGCCGACCTTAAAAATGCGACCCTGGTTTGCTTCCCTAACGGTAAATTTGACGATGCCGCGACCGCCCATTGATCCCCTCGTCAGCTTCGCACAAGTCGGCTAAAGTCCAAGGAGGTGGGCAGGGTGCACGCTGACTTAAGCGCCCGGGCGTCACGGGCTATGCTGGCAGTGCATTTATTCGGGGAGGTCTATAGGTGTGCGCCGGTAACCTTGTGGACGGTCGCGAAATTGATGAAGAAATCGAGCGTATCCGAGCCCGAATTGCCGATCTCCGAACCGAACGGATGGAGCTCGAGGCAGCGTTCACCGATCTCTTGAGCCAACGAGCGTCGTTGGCGCAAATCGATCATCAATCTGTAGCTGTTCGAAATGCACCGACTGTCACGACGGCGTCCTCCAGCACCGACAAGGTGGCGCTGTTTCGGCGCCTGTTCGCAGGTCGCGCTGACGTATTCCCTGTCCGATGGGAGAACCGGAAGACCGCCAAGTCGGGCTATGCGCCCGCGTGCGCGAACGAGTGGGTCAAGGGAATATGCGGCAAGCCCCAGGTCAAATGTGGCGAGTGCCCTCATCAAGCCTTCATCCCGGTCTCCGACGACATAATCGAAAAGCATCTGCGCGGCGGCGACGGCCCGCGCCACTCTGGTGGTGACTTCGTCGTGGGCGTGTATCCGCTGCTTCCAGACGAGACCTGTTGGTTTCTTGCCGCCGATTTCGACAAGGAGAATTGGGCGGCCGATGCGTTGGCGATGCTGGAAACGTGCCACGCCAAAGGGGTGCCCGCTGCCCTTGAGCGGTCTCGATCCGGCA
The DNA here is from genome assembly GCA_964542505.1 of uncultured Rhodospirillaceae bacterium. Classification (GTDB taxonomy): domain Bacteria; phylum Pseudomonadota; class Alphaproteobacteria; order Ferrovibrionales; family Ferrovibrionaceae; genus CAZIVY01. The sequence continues at coordinate 8,341 of CAZIVY010000449.1, read as the reverse complement.
ATGGAGGTCACGTCTGGATTTTCTTTTCCGAGCCGGTTCCGGCGCGTACAGCACGACAGCTAGGCGCTGCTATGTTGACGGAGACCATGGAGCGCCGCCCCGAGATAGGATTTGCCTCATATGATCGTTTCTTTCCAAGTCAGGACACCATGCCGGTCGGCGGCTTCGGGAATCTAATCGCCTTGCCTTTGCAACGCAGAGCACGCGAGCTTGGGAATAGCGTTTTCATCGACAAGGACCTCCGCCCGTACGACGACCAATGGTCGTTCCTGGCGGCGATGCCACGGCTATCAGGCAATGTTGCATTGGAAATCGTTGCCGATGCCGAGTTGCGCGGCCGTGTTCTGGGTGTCCGGATGCCGGTCGAAGACGAGGATGCTGACAAACCGTGGCGCATGGCGCCGTCACGGCGCCCGAAGGCGGGCCCGATCGGCGTTCCTCTGCCGAGCAAGATCACCATCGTGGTCGCCGATCAGCTCTATATCGACCGGGTCGATTTGCCGCCGGCGATGACAGCACGGCTCATACGCTTGGCAGCTTTCCAAAATCCCGAGTTCTATCGCGCGCAATCCATGCGGTTCCCGACCTTCGGCAAACCCCGGATCATCTCTTGCGCCGAACTTCATGCGCGTCATGTTGGATTGCCACGAGGGTGCCTCGATGAAGCCGTTGCGCTGATCCGAGGCGAGGGCGCCGAAGTTGAGGTGGACGACCTCAGAGTGATCGGCAATCCGCTTCCAAGCCGGGTGAGATTCCAGGGGACACTGTACGGCCCACAGGTCAAGGCATTCGACGCCCTCCTGCCGCATGACCATGGCGTGCTCGCGGCGACGACGGCCTTCGGCAAGACGGTTGTGGCTGCCGCGCTCATTGCGCATCGGGGGCGCAATGCGCTCGTTCTCGTCCATCGTCGCGAGTTGCTCACCCAGTGGGTGGAGCGGCTGAGGACATTTCTCGATATCGATCCGAAGGAAATTGGCATCATCGGCGGCGGACGCCGGAAGCCGACCGGCATCATTGATGTCGCGCTGATCCAGAGCCTCGTGCGTCAGGGCGAAGTATCGGACCTGGTGGCGGACTACGGTCATCTAGTCGTCGACGAATGCCATCATCTCTCGGCGGCAAGCTTTGAACTGGTGGCTAGGCGGGCAAAGGCGCGGTATGTTCTCGGGCTATCAGCGACCGTAGCTCGCAAAGATGGTCACCATCCGATCATCTTCATGCAGTGCGGTCCTGTTCGACATCGCGTTGATGCGCGTGCGCAGGCCGCCGAGCGGGGGATCAATCACCGCGCCAAGCATCGAGCGACGGAGTTTCAGTTGCTGGCGCCTTTGGCTGCCTCAGATCGCCCTTCCATGCCGGCGGTCTATGCGGCCATAGCGCAAGACGAGCCGCGCAACAACCTGATCTTCGACGATGTGCTGAAGGCTCTCGAAGCAAAGCGGTCCCCTATCTTGCTGACGGAGCGCAGGGACCATCTCGAATACCTCGAGAAGCGCTTTTCGCGCTTCGTGCGCAATCTCGTTGTCCTTCGGGGCGGGATGTCTGCCAGCGAACGCAAGGCGGCTGAGGCTGCCCTACAAGTAGCCGATGACCAGGAACGGCTTATCCTTGCTACGGGGCGCTATATTGGAGAGGGCTTCGACGATCAAAGGCTCGACACGCTTTTCCTCACGATGCCCATATCCTGGAAAGGTACGTTGGCTCAGTATGTTGGTCGTCTGCACCGCCAGCATGACGGGAAGACCGAGGTTCTCGTCGTCGACTATGTCGACGAGCTGGTGCCGATGCTGGCGCGCATGGCAGCAAAGCGGCGAACGGGATACCGGGCGCTCGGTTACACGTTTGAATAGTCCGCCTCTGCGACGGAACCAGTTAGACGCTAGTGAAAACCGTAATGTGCCGATCATCGATTTCGTGGACACTGGTCGCCCGGCGTTGTTGCAAAGATAGAAGTAGGCGCCAGCGTTTGGGAAAAGGCATGGGATGCCAATTAATGTCTCGCAAGAAGCTTTTGCTGAACGGAATGCACTTCGATGAAGTCTAAGCGGCGTAACTTGAATTCTGCAGTCAAGCTAAACAAGGAGCCTAAGCTCTCTCGCACGCACGCGCCTGCGGGACTTTCGCCGGTGGATTGGCAACGGGGTCTGCGCCGGCAGTTCGGCCGCGAGCAAGCTTTTATGCTCACGAATCTGAGCGATGAACCCTTTTTCTCCGAGTTTCGTGTCGGCAATCCTGTTTCGAATTCCGGTTATCGCGTTGCGATACGAGGTCTGCGGCATGGTGACAATTTCTGTTCTTGCCCCGACTACGCCACCAGCGAGCTGGGCACCTGCAAGCACATAGAATTCACGCTGGCGCGGCTTGAGAAAAGGCGCGGCGCCAAAACGGCCTTCGCGCGGGGCTACCAGCCTGCATTTTCAGAGCTTTATTTGCGACATGACGACAGACGTAGCGTGCACTTTCGCGCTGGCACCGATTGCCCACCCGCCGTGGCCAAAGCCGCTGCGCTGTTGTTCCACGAGTCACGCAACGGTATGCTGCCGGATGAGCGGTTTGGTGAACTGGAGCTTTTTATTGCCGCGGCGTTGAAGAGCGGCCATGAGCTGCGCGCCTATGACGACGCGCTAGATTTCGTCGCGGGCCGGCGGGATGCGGACCGGCGGGCCTCAAAGCTCGCGCAACTGTTCCCGCGCGGCGCAGCCGATCCCAAGATGACGAACCTTCTCAAGGTGCCGCTTTATCCTTATCAGTCCGAGGGTGCACTGTTCGCGGTGCGTGCCGGCCGCGCTCTGATCGGCGACGACATGGGTTTGGGAAAGACCATTCAGGCGGTTGCCGCGGCAGAAATACTCGCACGGCATTTTGGCACCTCGAAAGTGCTGGTCATCTGCCCAACCTCGCTCAAGTACCAGTGGCAGAGCGAGATCATGCGTTACTCCGGGCGACAGGGTGAAAACGCGGCCCGCGTTCTTGCCGGTGGCAGGGCGCAAAGGCAGAAGGACTATGCCCTAGACGACTTTTGCAAGATCACCAACTACGAGAAACTGAAGCCCGATCTGGACTTGATTACCGCCTGGGCGCCCGATCTCGTGATCGTCGATGAAGCGCAACGGGTGAAAAACTGGAACACAATTGCCGCGCGCGCCTTGAAGCGCATCGATAGCCCTTACGCGATTGTGCTCACCGGGACGCCACTGGAAAACAAGCTGGAGGAATTGATTTCCATTGTCCAGTTTGTCGATCAGCACCGCCTCGGGCCAACCTGGAAGCTCTTGCACGAGCATCAGGTCAAAGACGAAGCGGGGCGCGTCACAGGCTATACCGGGTTGGAGAAGATTGGCCAAACGCTGGCGCCGATTATGATCCGCCGGCGCAAATCCGAGGTGCTGCGGCAACTACCTAGCCGGACCGACCAGAACCTGCTGGTGCCGATGACGCAGATGCAGATGCTCTATCACCAGGAAAACGCCGACGTGGTGGCGAGAATTGTCCAGCGCTGGCGCAAGACAAGGTTCCTGTCGGACAAAGATCAGCGGCGGTTGACTTGTGCCCTGCAGAATATGCGCATGTCGTGCAACAGCACCTATCTGCTCGACCGGGAAAGCGACCACGGGGTCAAGGCCGACGAATTGGCGGCGTTGCTAGATGACCTGTTCGTGCAGCCTGAGGCCAAAGCGGTGGTGTTTTCGCAATGGACGCGGACTCAGGACATTGTCATCCGCCGGTTGGAAGCGCGAGAGTTTGGTTACGTCAGCTTCCATGGCGGCGTGCCGCCGGAAAAACGGCTGGCACTGGTTGAGCGGTTTCGAGACGACCCGGCCTGCCGCGTGTTCCTATCCACCGATGCCGGTAGTACGGGCCTTAATCTGCAGCATGCTTCGACGCTTGTGAACATGGACTTGCCTTGGAACCCGGCAATTCTCGAGCAACGCATCGCGCGCATCCATCGTTTGGGCCAGAAGCGACCGGTTCAGATCATAAATTTCGTGTCAAAAGGCACCATCGAAGAGGGCATGCTTTCGGTGCTGGCGTTTAAGCGCTCCTTGTCGGCAGGAATTCTTGACGGCGGTACAGGCGAGATATCGTTCGGCGGGTCGCGCCTCAACCGCTTCATGAAGGACGTGGAAAACGTCACTGGGAGTATGGGCGAGGGCGAGGCTATGACCCCGGCTGAAGAAGCGAGGAATTTCGTCGCTGCCGATGACGCCGGATCCGTGGAAAATGCGGATGCGATTGTAATCATTGGCGCTGGCGAGACGGCGACCGCACGGATTGACGGGGCTGGAGCATCACCTCGCGATGCGGGCCCCGATCCGTGGCAAGCATTGGTGCAGGTCGGTGCGCAGTTTATTGCCGCTCTCGCGGCCGCCAACGATCCCAACGCTCCGGCGCATCCATGGATTGAGCGCGATCCAGCCACCGGCGCGCAAAACCTCAAAGTGCCACTGCCCCCGCCGGAAACCGCGAGACAACTTGCCAATGTGCTTTCGGCGCTCGCGGACAGCATGAGGGACAAGTTTGCGTGATGGGCGGCAGCTAAACGAATGATCGCTTCAGTTGCCAGGTCGGTGATGAAACCTCTGACCGCGCGACAGACAGCAGAGGAATTGTCACATCGGTCTGAACCGTTCCTGCTATCTTTCCGGCCGCCCGATTTGCGGAGGTAATTTGACCGGACATGTCCGTCTCAGACGTACGTCTGGCAAGCCTTGCGTCAGAATCTTTGCGACGCTGGTCGATCCAGGCTTCGACTCCGGCGAGATCCCAGCTTTGGCGCCTATGTCTTACAAGACGGGCCTCCTGCGACACGACGTAGAATTATCGCGCATCTCAGATTCGCAATAATTCTTGACTTCTTGTGGCGTTAATGATATTAACGCGCATCTGAGGTGCGGGATAATCTGATGGCTATCCATCTTGTTGGTGAAACCATCGATGCCAAACGGGCGCACCTTAGGGCCCAATCGGGCGAGCTGATCCAGCTTGTCCGTGGTGTTTATGTCGATCACGACGGGGACGCGGAGACCTCTATCCTCGGCCATGCCATCCGCATCGCCCATTATCTCTACCCAAACGCCTATCTGTCATCAGCGAGCGCGGTTCTGCTTGCGCCCACGCCCGACGGACGGCTTTTCATAAGCGGCCGGCGCAATCAACGCACGCGCCTGCGCACTCTTGAGATCGTCCAGAACGAGGCGCCTGCACATCCGTCGACCGCCATTGCGGTGATCGGCGACGACCTCGGGGAGTTGCGCATCGATGTGTCGTCGCCCCGCCAACGCTTCCTGGAGGCCTTTCGACTGAGGAGTGAACATGCCAGCGCGGTCACTGCGGATATGCGAACCCAGATGGCGGCGCGTCTGGTTGAAGAGCACGGCTCCCCGCAGGCCGCAGCCGATGCGGTCTGGGCGTTGGCGCGCGAGAATGTTTGGTATCGCGAAGGGGAGGGCGCTGAGCGCTTCCTCGTGGCCCAGCCGGGAACGGCCAAGGCTCCGGTCAACAAGGCCGCGCTCGACCTTCTGGTCGCATGGCATGGCGACCCGCTTGGCAGGCTCACGCATGACGGCTTTGAATGGCGATGGAAACCTCAAAAGCGTACCGGACCGGCGCTGGTTCGGGAGACCACGCCGGGAAAGCTTCCGGCCTTCATCGAGTCGCTTCTGCCCGAAGGCTGGCTCGCGCAGGTCTTGCATGAACGCGACGAACGCGAGGCGCTTCGGCGAGGCCGACGCTATATGTCGAACATCGTCATCGTCCAAAACCGCGCGGAGCTGGCCGCCTTGGCGGCTGACGTCCTCGCTACGCCGCTTGCCGCCTTCACACATGCGGGCCGGTTCACTGGGCGCTATGTAGGGCCGACGCGAGGGGAGATCGAGGAGACCTTCGAACAAAAGCTCGCGCGGATCTATGCGCGCGCCGAGACGCCCCGCCTATCGGGCGTCCAGATCAAGGCTCCGATGAGCCTCGTCGCCGATGGCGATCTTGTCCCGGCCATCGACCAGCCGTTCACGCACATTCTCAAACCAGCTGGCACGGCCGGGTTTGAGACGCTGCCTGTCGTCGAATGGCTTTGCCTTGAGTTCGGCCGTGCCGCTGGCTTTGAGGTGCCGGCGGCGGCGTTGATCGAGATGCCGGAAGGCATGTCGCCGGCCTTGGTGGTCGAGCGCTTCGATATTCGGCGCGGTCCGCAGGACCAACGCCGCCTGGCTCTGGAGGATTTTTGCTCCATTTTGGATCTTCCGGCCTCGGCGAAATACGACGGCACGATCGAACGCATGGCCAGGGGTCTGCGACCTCTATCGACGGATCCGGCTGCTGACCTCGATATCCTGTTCCGTCGCGCGGTCTTCGCCTGGCTGATCGCTGATGGCGACATGCACCTGAAGAATCTCGCGCTGCTGAAGACCGCCGACGCAGGCGCCAAGGCATTCACGGCGGTGCGGTTCGCGCCGCTCTATGACGCAGTTACCACGCGGGTCTTCCCCGGCCTTGGCAGCGACCGCATGGCTCTGAAGCTCAACGGCAAGGATGACCGCCTAAACGCGCAGGACTTCCTCGCGCTGGCGCGGACGATCGGTCTGACGGCCGGCGGCGCCGAGGCGGCAGTCGCCGATCTCGCTGCGCGCCTCGCCGCGCGTACGGTCACACTGCGCTTGCCCGATTTCGCGGACCAGTCTGAAGCGGCTAAAGCGACGCAAGACAAGGTGATCGCCATCGTCCGGGAGCGATCATCAGCGTTCACCGGCTAGATGTTCGCCATCAACCCCGCAGTGCATGGCTTGGGGTTGACGAGATCCCGAGCAAAGAATCCCAGCAGATTTGTAGATCGGCGGGACAGATGATGAAACCTCTGATCTCGCGGCCGACAGCAGAGGAATTGTTACATCGGGCGCATTTTTTTCCGGCCACCTCTCCGAGTCAAGTTTGCGGGTGCAATTTGACCGGACGTGTCCGACGCAGACGTACGTCCGGCGACGGAGAAACGCTGACAAGCCGTGCGTCGGAATCTTTGCGGCGCTGTTCGATCCAGGCTTCCACCTCCGCGAGATCCCAGACGACGCAGCGGGGTGTAAGATTGAAGCGACGCGGAAATTCGCCGCGGCGCTCCATTTCGTAAATCGTGGTGTCTGCAAGCGGTACGATCAGTCTGAGTTCCTTTCGGCGCAGCATCCTTTTCACGCGGCCGAGTGAATTGAAACTTGGAATGTCGAGAGGGGACAGCGGTCGCCCCATTTGAACTTGAGCCAAGGTCATTCTCCATGACGGGGAGCCAAAGGACTCTCCCTCGGCAAATCTCCCATCATGACAATCTGCTCAGACCTCTCACTCTCTCTTCAGCATCGGAGATCGGCGCCGCCGTTGTTTCGGCTCGCCTGGATTGCTATCACTCCGAATGAGATGGGGTGTCGTGATACCGTGGCGTAGTTTGGCGTGCTCTCGGATTTGAGTGTTTTTTGACGGTAAAAATAACGGTGTTCGGATTTTTCTGATTTTTTAAATTAGCAAAATCAACGCTACAATTGGCTCGTTTATAATCGAGTGGGAGTAGGGAGACGGTCATGAACCTGGCGAAATTCGAACGCTATCCCCTGACCTTCGGTCCCACCGCCATCGAGCATCTGCCGCGGCTCACCAAGGCCCTTGGCTGCAAGGTGCAAATCTACGCCAAGCGCGACGACTGCAACTCAGGGCTGGCTTTTGGCGGCAACAAGTTGCGCAAGCTGGAATACATCGTTCCCGACGCCATTGCCTCCGGCGCCGATACGCTGGTTTCCATCGGCGGCGTGCAGTCCAATCACACCCGCATGGTGGCGGCCACGGCGGCGAAGATCGGCATGAAGTGCCGCTTGGTCCAGGAGAGCTGGGTTCCCCATGACGATGCCGTCTATGACCGGGTGGGCAATATCCTTCTCACCCGGCTCATGGGCGCCGACAGCCGCATTGTCGCTGACGGCTTCGACATCGGCATCCGCAAAAGCTGGGAAGACGCCATGCAGTCCGTCCGCGACGAGGGCGGCGTCCCCTATGGCATTCCGGCGGGCGCGTCCGTCCACAAGTTCGGCGGCCTGGGATATGTCGGCTTCGCGGAGGAGGTGAGGGCGCAGGAAGCAAGCTTGGGCTTCATGTTCGACTACATCGTCGTCTGCGTCGTGACCGGCTCGACGCAGGGCGGCATGATCGTCGGTTTCGCCGCCGACAACCGGGCGCATCGCGTGATCGGCATCGACGCTTCGGGCACGCTCGGGCAAACTCGCGCCCAGGTGCGCCAGATCGTCGACAACACCGCCGAACTGGTCGAACTGGGCCGCAAGGTGCGCGACGACGAAATCGTCATCAA
>CAZIVY010000448.1:0-8721 GCA_964542505.1 uncultured Rhodospirillaceae bacterium | reverse complement strand
AGTCCCCTTTTTGCTTTCGCCCGTACCGCTAGCCGTTATAGTTGCGGCCACACCGCGCCGGTAACAGGCGCCGCCGATAAGCCAGGGGGGACCAAGGGTGGCAACGCGTAAACCTGTTCGCGCCCAGCGCGCCAAGCGCGCAAGTACCGTCAAGCGCGCGAAACCCGCCACGCGCGCCAAGGCTTCCAAGGCACGGCTCATGAACCCGGTGCGCCGCCGGGCCGGCGACCCGCCGCGCATCGGGGTGCTGGGCGGCAGCGGCATCTATGCCATGGCCGGGATCGGGAACGCTCGTTGGCGCAAGGTGCCGACTCCCTGGGGCGACCCGTCGGACGAGCTGCTGTTCGGCGCCTTGGACGGCGTCGAGTTGGTGTTCCTGCCCCGCCATGGACGCGGCCACCGGTTGTCGCCCACCGACATCAACTACCGCGCCAATATTGACGCGCTGAAGCGGGTCGGCTGCACCGATGTGGTGTCGATCAGCGCCTGCGGCTCGTTCAAGGCCGAACTGGCGCCCGGCGCTTTCGTGCTCGTGGATCAGTTCATCGATCGCACCTTCGCGCGGACGAAAAGCTTTTTCGGCGCCGGCATGGTGGCGCATGTGGGCCTTGGTCATCCGGTGTGCGCGCGCCTTGGCGACGCCCTTCAGCAGGCCGCGCTTGCGGCCGGCATTCCGGTGCGCCGCGGCGGCACGTACCTGGCGATGGAGGGACCGCAGTTTTCCACCTTGGCGGAAAGCAACCTCTACCGCGGCTGGGGCTGCGACGTGATCGGCATGACCGCCATGCCGGAGGCGAAGCTGGCGCGCGAGGCCGAGCTTTGCTACGCCACGGTGGCCATGGTGACCGATTACGATTGCTGGCATCCCGATCACGATCACGTGGACGTGGCGTCGGTTATACGCGTGCTTCTCGCCAACGCCGAGAAAAGCCAGGCGCTGGTGCGCCGCGTGCTGCCGGCGCTGGCGTCGCGCCCCGCCGCTTGTCCCCACGGATGCGATCGCGTCCTCGACACCGCCCTCATCACCCACCCCGACGCGCGCGACCCGGACCTCCTTGCCAGGCTGGACGCGGTGGCGGGACGGGTGTTGGGCGTTTAAGCTCGAAGATCGCTCCAGCGGAAGGGCCGCCATGGAAAGCATCAAGTCGAAAATCCGCGCCATTCGCGATTATCCCAGGCCGGGGATCGTGTTCCGCGACATCACCACGCTTCTTCAGGACGCGCGCGGGTTCCGCAAGACCGTGGACGAACTGGTGCAGGCCCATGCCGGCGTTCGCATCGACAAGGTGGCGGGTATCGAGGCGCGGGGTTTCATCCTTGGCGGCGCGGTGGCGCATCAGCTTTCCGTCGGCTTCGTCCCGGTACGCAAGAAGGGCAAGCTGCCCCACAAGACCATCGCCCAGGAATACGAGCTCGAGTACGGCACCGACGTGGTGGAAATGCATATCGACGCGGTGGAGGAAGGCGAAAACATCCTGCTGGTGGACGATCTCATCGCCACCGGGGGCACCGCCGAAGCGGCGGTCAAGCTCATCCGCCGCGCCGGCGGCGAAGTGATCGGCTGCTCCTTCATCGTCGATCTGCCTGACCTCGGCGGCCGCCGCCGCCTTGAGGAAATGGGCATCAAGGTGCTCACCTTGTGCGACTTTCCCGGACACTAGCGGGCCATGGCGCACGGCATCTCGGGAATCGACCACGTCCTCATCGCAGTCGCCGACCTCGAGGCGGCGCGGCGCGATTACACGCGCTTAGGGTTCACCCTGACGCCGCGCGGACGCCATGTGGGTTGGGGCACCGCCAATTACTGCGCCATGTTCCCGCGCAACTACATTGAACTGCTGGGCGTCGTCGATCCCGGCGCCGACAGCGCCGGCCTCGCCGACGATCTGGCGGCGCGCGGCGAGGGCGCCGCGCGGGTCGCGCTGGCGACCAATGACGCCAGCCGGGCGGGCGAGTCGCTGGCGGCGGCGGGATTTGAGCCCGGTCCGCTCCGTGAACTCGGCCGCGCGCTGGAGTTGCCCGAAGGCCCGGTTGAGCTCCGCTTTCGCCTGGTGATGCTGCCGGCGCGCGCCACCGCCGGTCTGCCCATGTTTCTCTGCGAGCACCGCACGCCCGGGCATCTGCGCCAGCCGCCATGGCTGAATCACCCCAATGGCGCCGCCTTGCTGGCGGCGGCGACAGTGGTCGTGGATGACCCCTTGGCGGCGATGCCGCTTTACGAGCGGCTGTTCGGTCCCGGCGCCACCACCTCCACCGACGACACCGTGGCGGCCCATGCCGGCGCCTGCGCGCTGATCTTCGCCACCACCATCGACCTCGAGATGCTGCACCCGGAAGTCGATTTCGGCGCGCCCAAGAAGCTGCCCCATATCGCCGCGCTCCGCTTCGCCGTCGCCGATCCGCCGCGGACGGCGCGCTATCTGGCGGATGCCGGCGTTCGCTTCACCCGTGGCCGCGAAGGCGCGCTGCGCGTCGCGCCCGCCTTGGCGCACGGCGTGCTGCTGGAATTCGCCCGCTTCCCCGCCGACGACACCGGAGGCGCGTGATCGGGCCTACCCCAGCGTCGCGGTGAAGAAGGCGAGGGTGCGCCGGCGCGCGACCGCCGCCGCGAAGGCGTCATGGTTCGCGCGCTGGTCGCAATTGAAGCCATGGTCGGCGTCGTAGACGTGGGTGGCGATGGCGGGGTGCGCCGCGCGCATCGTTTCCGCCAGGCTCACCGGGATCATGCTGTCCTTGGCGCCGAAGTGGAGCAGCGTCGGGCATTGCGGCTTCTCCTGCGCGAACTCGGCCCACGGGCCGCCGTAATAGCCCACCGCCGCCGACAGTCCCTTGAGGCGGCAAGCCGCCACCCAGGCGACGCCGCCGCCATAGCAGTAGCCGACGATGCCCACCCGGCCCTGGCCCGCGACAGCCGCGATGGCGGCGGCAACGTCGGCCATGACATGGTCCCAGTTCATCTTGCCGCGAATCGCGCGGCCGCGCGCGATGTCGTCGGCGCCGTAGCCGATGTCGATGCCGCGCTCCACGCGGTCGAACAGGGCCGGCGCCACCGCCACGAAGCCGTCGGCGGCGAAGCCCTCGCAAACATTTCGCATATGCTGGTTGACGCCGAAAATTTCCTGAATGACCACCAGGCCGCCGCGCGGCGCCGTCGCCGGTTCGGCCCGGTAGGCGGCGAAGCGATGCCCGTCCTTCGCCTTCAGCTCGATCGTGGCCCCCATGGTTTCCTCCCTCAGGTAGTGAAACATCGAGTTTAACCCCATGATGGACTGCCGGGGGCAAAAGCGGCAAGATCGCGCCTCCTCGGCCCCTCGAACGCAGCCTTGTCCCTTCAACTCGGTATTTCGCTTCTTGTCCTGCTGGCGGCGCTTTTGCACGCCATTTGGAACGCCTTGCTCAAGTCGGACGCCGACCGCGTCGCCGGCATGGCGACGATCTGCCTCACCGGCGGCGTCATCAGCCTGATGCTGGCGCCCTGGGCGCCCTTTCCCGAACATTCGGCCTGGGGTTACCTGGTGGCGTCGGGGATCGTGCACCACCTCTACTATTTCACCCTCATCCAGGCCTATCGCCACGGCGATCTGAGCCACGTCTACCCCATCGCGCGCGGCCTCGGCCCCTTCATCGTCGCGCTCCTTTCCGGTCCGGTGTTTGGCGAAGTGCTGACCGTCGGGCAGATGGCCGGCGTGGTGCTTGTATCCTTCGGCCTCGCCAGCCTCGCCTTTCACGGCCAGGCCGACCCCACCTGTCCCCGCGACAGGCGGGCGAACCTATACGCCATCCTCACCGGCATCTTGATTGCCGCCTACACGTTCGTGGACGCGCTGGGCGTGCGCTCGGTGGCGAACCCCTTCAGCTACATCCTCTGGCTCAATATCCTGGAAGCGCCATTCCTGCCGCTGTTCGCCATCTGGCTGCGCGGACGGGCGCTGCTTCCCTATCTGCGCCAGCACGGCGCCCGCGCCGCGGCCAGCGGGGCGCTGGCCTCGTTCGGATACGGCATTGTCGTCTGGGCCTTCGCCTTGGGCGCGGTGGCGCAGGTGGCGACCTTGCGCGAAACCAGCGTCGTTATCGCGGCCCTGATCGGCACGTTCTTTCTCGGCGAGCCCTTCGGGCCGTTTCGCATCCTAGCGGCGGTATTGGTCGCCGCCGGAATCGTCGTGCTGCATTTGGCTGCCTGAGTCGGGGCTGCTTGGGCCGGGGCCGCCCGGGCTGGGACGCCGTTCGTAGATGGCGATCTGCACCAGCGACATCACCACCTCGCCGTTCTGGTTCAATACCTCGGTCAGCAGCCGGCAGGTGCCCGTATCCGGCCGCCGCCGTGAGGGCGCTTTCTCCACGCAGGTGAAGCGCGCCCTGATGCTGTCGCCGGGGCGCACGGGTTTCAGCCAGCGCAGATTGTCGAAGCCCGGCGATCCGCGCGCCGCCATGCCTTTCTGGAAGGCCTCCACCTGCAGGCGCATCATCAGCGCGCAGGTATGCCAGCCGCTGGCGATGATGCCGCCGAAGATCGACGCGCGCGCGGCGGCGGAATCGACGTGGAAGGGCTGCGGATCGAAAGCGCGGGCGTAATCGACGATTTCCTCCTCGCTCAACGTGTAGCTGCGGGATTCGATCGGCTGTCCGAGCGGCATGTCCTCAAAGTAGCGCATCTAGCTCGACCCCGGCCGGCGCACGAACATCTGCATCGCCTTCATCGTCATCACCGCTTGGTTGCTTTGGTTGCGCAGCGTGAAGTCGAAGTGCACGATGCCGCGGTCGGCCTTGCTTTGCGAGGGAACGGCCTTGGCGACGACGGCGCGAAAGCGCAATTCGTCATCGGGGCGCACGGGAACCCGCCAGCGCACCTCGTCCACGCCCGGCGATCCAAGGCTCGCGGCGTCGTGCAGATAGCCGTCGACCATCATCCGCATGCAGAGCGCGATGGTGTGCCAGCCGCTGGCGACGATGCCGCCGAAGGCCGTCTTCCGGGCGGCCTCCGGATCGGTGTGAAAGCCCTGGTCGTCGTAGCGGCGCGCGAAGGCGACGATGTCCGCCTCGCTCACCCGGCAGGGGCCCATGTCGATGACCTGTCCGGGGGTGAAGTCCTCGAAATAGCGCATGCCGGTCCAGCCGCTCGGCTCGGGCGTCAGGCGTTGAAGCGGAACAGCATCACGTCGCCATCCCGCACCATATAGTCGCGGCCTTCCACGCGCAGCTTGCCGGCGTCACGCGCGCCCGCTTCGCCGCTGCAAGCGATGAAATCGTCGTAGCCGATGGTCTCGGCGCGGATGAATCCGCGTTCGAAGTCGGTGTGGATGGCGCCGGCGGCTTCCGGCGCCCGCGCGCCGCGGCGCACCGTCCAGGCGCGGCTCTCCTTGGGCCCGGCGGTGAAAAAGGTGATGAGGTTGAGCAGCGCGTAGCCGGCCCGAATGACCTGCGACAGGCCCGGTTCGCGCCAGCCATGGGCGGCGAGAAACTCGGCCCGTTCCGCCGGGTCGCTCAACGCCGCCACCTCGGCCTCCAGCGACGCGCAAATGGCGATGGCGCGCGCTCCCTCGGCCGCGGCCATGGCGGCGACCGTGGCGACCAGCGGATTGTCCGCCCCCGTATCGGCGACGTTGCACGCGTAGAGCACCGGCTTGGCGGTCAAGAGTTGCAACTCGTTGAAGGCCTTGCGCTCGGCCTCCGGGATTGAAGCCAGCCGCGCCGGGCGTCCGGCCCGCAACTCCGTCAGCGCGATGTCGATGACCCGGAGCCGCATGCGCGCGTCCTCGTCGGCCCCGCGCGCCTTTTTGGTCAGGGGATCGATACGCTTCTCCAGGCTCTCCATGTCCGCGAGCATCAATTCGGTGTTCACGGTTTCGGCGTCGGCGATGGGGTCCACATGCCCTTCCACATGGACGACGCCGCCGTCCTCGAAACAGCGCACCACATGGACGATGGCGTCGACCTCGCGGATATGGGCGAGGAAGCGGTTGCCCAGGCCCTCGCCCTTGGCGGCGCCGCGCACCAGGCCGGCGATGTCGACGAAGGCCATCTGCGTCGGCACCACGCGCGCCGACTTGGCCAGGCGGGCGATCGCCTCCAGGCGTTCGTCCGGCACCGCCACCTGGCCGGTATTGGGTTCGATGGTGCAGAAGGGATAGTTCGCCGCCTGCGCCATGGCTGTTTGCGTCAGCGCGTTGAAGAGCGTGGATTTGCCCACATTGGGCAAGCCGACAATGCCGCATTGAAAACCCATGCTCTAGCCCTTCGGTTCCGGGGCTTCCGGCTTGACCGGCTTACGCGGGGCGGTAAGCAAGGCCACCTTGGTCATGAAGGCCGGATCCTCGCCCCGCGCCAAGAGCGGCGCCGCTTCGGCGATGGCGTCCAGCAGCGGGTCGAGCCAGGCGATGTCGCTCGCGGTGAAATCGCGCAGCACCCAATCCAGCACGCGGTTCCTGTCGCCGGGATGGCCGATGCCGATGCGCACCCTCCGGTAGCCGTTGCTCACATGCTGGTCCAGCGAAACCAGGCCGTTGTGGCCGGCGGTGCCGCCGCCGGATTTGACCCGCAACTTGCCCGCCACCAGGTCGAGCTCGTCGTGAAAGACGACGATGTCTTCGGGCGCGATCTTGTAGAAGCGCGCCGCCTCGGCGGCGCTGATTCCGGATCGGTTCATGAAGGTCATCGGTTTGAGGGCCAGCACCTTATGCGCGCCGATCCGGCCTTCGCCGGCCAGGCCGTGGAAGCGTTGCCTTGCGGGAGCGAATTCGTGGCGCGCCATGATCGCGTCCACGGCCATGAAGCCTACATTGTGCCGTTGGCGCGCGTGCTCCGGACCGGGATTGCCCAGGCCGACAAAAAGCAGCATGACCGCCGGCAGCCGCGCGCGCGGCGGCGCGGTTGGGGCCGCGCGCGCCTACTTCTTGCCCTTGGCCCCGGCGGGCGCTTTGCCGCCAGCAGCCGGCGCCTTGGCCCCGGCGGGCGCTTTGCCGCCAGCAGCCGGCGCCTTGGCCCCGGCGGGCGCCTTGGCCCCGGCGGGTGCCTTGCCTCCGGCGGCGGCCTTGGCGTCGCCCGCCTTGGCGGGCGCGGCCTTGCCGCCAGCCTTGGCGTCTCCGCCTTCCGCGTCCTCGGCGCCTTCGGCGGCGACCTCTCCCTCGGCCAACGGCACTTCGCCCTCGGCGGCGGCGGCCGGCTTTTCCTCGACCTCGGTGAGCAGCGTCGGCACGGCCAGGGTGGCGACGGTGAAATCGCGCGTGGTGATCACCGGCTTCACCCCCGGCGGGAGGGCGATGGCGCTGATGTGCAGGCTCGAACCGATATCCATGCCGGCGATGTTGGCGACAATGTGTTCGGGAATGGCGTCGGCGCGGCAAAAGCATTCGATCTCGTGGCGCACGATATTGAGAACGCCGCCGCGCTTGATGCCGGGGCTCGACTCGCTGCCGGTAAAGCTTACCGGGATCATCAGTCGAACGCGCGCCTGCGGCGATACGCGCATGAAATCCACGTGAATCGGCTGGTCGTACACCGGGTCGATCTGGACCTCGCGCGGCAGCACCCGCGTTTTCACGCCGTCCACCTCGAGGTCATAGAGGCGGCTCAGGAATCCGCCGCGGTTGTATTCCTTGCCCAGCG
This sequence comes from uncultured Rhodospirillaceae bacterium, assembly GCA_964542505.1. GTDB lineage: Bacteria > Pseudomonadota > Alphaproteobacteria > Ferrovibrionales > Ferrovibrionaceae > CAZIVY01. The sequence continues at coordinate 1,119 of CAZIVY010000448.1, read as the reverse complement.
CCTTTTCGTCGAGAGCGACATTGTCGGGGTTCTTGTTGTCGCCATAAACCGTTCCCGGCACCTGGCCGCCGCGGCGCAGCGCGCGCGCGTTTCCGCGGCCCGCCTGGGCGCGCTTGGTCGCCGTGATTGACGCGATCTCAGCCATGTCGTCCTCCTCGTTCTCGTCCGCGGGCCGCTTCCGCCGTTCAGTCGAACAGGCTGGAAACCGAGCTTTCCTCGCTTATTCGCCGCACTGCCTCGCCCATGAGGGTGGCGATGGGGATCTGGCGAATATTTCGTGCCGACCGCACCGCTTCCGTCGCCATGATGCTGTCGGTGGTGACCAATTCCTCCAGCGCCGAATTCGCCACCCGCGCCACCGCGCCCCCCGACAGTACCCCGTGGGTCACATAGGCCATTACCGATTTCGCGCCGTTTTCCATCAGCGCCGCCGCGGCATTGCACAGCGTGCCGGCGGAATCGACGATATCGTCCACCAGGATGCAGCGGCGGCCGGCGACGTCGCCGATGATATTCATGACCTCGGACACGCCCGCCCGCTCGCGGCGCTTATCCACGATCGCCAGATCGGCGTCAAGGCGTTTCGCGACCGCCCGCGCCCGCACCACGCCACCCACGTCCGGCGACACCACCATCAACTCGTCGCTACCGCCGTTATGGTGCTCTTGAAGGTCGCGCAATATGACCGGAGCGGCGTACAGGTTATCGGTGGGGATATCGAAGAATCCTTGAATCTGGCCGGCGTGCAGGTCCAGCGTCAGCACCCGGTTGGCGCCGGCCACGGTAATCAAATTGGCCACCAATTTGGCCGAAATCGGCGTTCGCGGCCCAGGTTTACGGTCCTGGCGCGCATAGCCGAAATAGGGGACGACAGCGGTGATTCGCCGCGCCGAGGCGCGCTTGAGCGCGTCGATGCACACCAGCAGTTCCATCAAATGGTCGTTCGCCGGGTAGGAAGTGGACTGGACCACGAACACGTCCTCGCCGCGCACGTTTTCGTGCACTTCGACGAACACCTCCATGTCCGCAAAGCGGCGCACGCTGGCCTTGGTCAGCGGCACGCCAATATGCTTGGCAATTGCCGCCGCCAGCGGACGATTGCTGTTCCCCGCCAAAATC
>CAZIVY010000447.1:0-3266 GCA_964542505.1 uncultured Rhodospirillaceae bacterium | reverse complement strand
AGCGCCGGCCCGGGCTTCGAGGCGGCGCCCAGCGGGTCGAGCACGGCGCGCCGCCGTCCGCCGGCGGCCAGCGTCTCCGCCAGGCGGGAGGGAAATTGCGGTTCGCTGAAAATGCAGCGGGCATCGCTTTCGGCGACGCGCGCGGCCAGTTCGCGCAACCGCGCCGCGCCGGGCGGCAGATGCGGGTCCACCGCCACCGCGCCCAGGGCGTTAAGGCCGTAGCGGCGCTCCAGGTATTGATAGGCGTCGTGCAGCACGACGAAGGGGACTTGCGCCAACGGCGCCAGTTCGACGCCAAGCTCGCGGTCGAGCGCCGCAAGCTCGACTTGCAGCCGGTGGCCGTTTTCCCGATAGCGCGCCGCGCGTGGCGGATCGATGGCGGCAAGTTCCCGCGCCAGGGCAGCGGCGAGAAGCCCGGCCAGTTCCGGATCGAGCCAAAAATGCGCATCCCAGGCGCCGGGTGAACCGGGAGCGGCGTGGCCGTCGCCCCATACGCCACCCTTGCGGGCCTTGAGCAATCGCTCGCGGCCGACGGCGTCCAACGCCCCGATCACGCGCGCCCCGGCCGCCAATCCGCGCAACGGCGAATCAAGAAAGGATTCGAATTCGCGACCGACCCACAGCACGACGCTTGCCTGGCGCAGCGCCGCCGCCGCCGAAGGGCGGAGCGCATAGCCGTGGGGCGAGGCGGAGGCCGGCACCAGCAGCACGGGATCGGCGATCCCGGCGGTCACGGCGGCGGCAAGCGAGTGGAGCGGCGCGATGCTCACAACGATCAGTGGCGCTTCAACGGCCTCGGCCGCGTAGGCGCACGCGCAAGCCGCAATGGCGGCGGCGCGAAGAAAAACCCGCGCGAAAGCTGGCAACATCACCGGCATTGTTATAATGTAACATTTCATGGCGACGGCGAAAACGAGAATGAAGACGGCGGCGAAAGGCCGCGCATCGGGGCCGGGGCGATCATCCGCCGCCGATCATGACCACGCTGCTTGCGTCACCAGGGCGCTGGCCGCCGCCGCGCTTATTTGCCGGCGGCGGGGCGCGCGGCTCACCCCCCTGCGCCGCCAGGTGCTGGAACTGGTATGGCTCAGCCACCGCCCCGCCGGCGCCTATGCATTGCTGGCGCAGCTCGGTCCACGCCGGTCGGCGAAGCCGCCGACGATCTACCGCGCCCTCGATTTCCTGGTGACGCAGGGCCTGGTCCACCGGGTCAACTCACGCAACGCCTTTGTGGGCTGCGCCGAACCGGGCCATGCGGCGGCGGCGGAGATCCTGATTTGCGCCGAATGCGGCAGCGCCAGCGAGATCGCCGACGGCCGCATCGCGCGCGCCGTGCGCCATAGCGCCGCCCGCATCGGCTTCGAGGTCGGCGGGCACATCACGGAGGCCGTGGGCCGCTGCCGCGCCTGCCGCAACGAACAACCGAGGCTCGCCGTTTGAGCGACGCCAACGCTTTTCTGATCGAGGGACGCGGCCTGACGCTGACGGGGGCCGGCGGCCAGACGCTGCTGGAGCGCGTGGACGTTGGCGTGGGCGCAGGTGAAATCCTCAGCCTCATCGGCCCCAACGGCGCCGGCAAGACGACGCTGTTGCGCGTGTTGCTGGGCTTGATCGCGCCGGACGCAGGCGAGGTACGGCGGCGGGCGGGCTTGCGCATCGGCTACATGCCCCAGCGCCTGACGGTGGACCCGGTAATGCCGCTGGACGTGGATCGCTTTCTTGCCCTCGCCGGTCCCGCCGCCACCGAGGCCAAGCGGCTGCAGGCGCTGCAGGACGTCGGCATGACGGCGCTGGCGGCGCGGCCCATGCACGCGCTTTCGGGCGGCGAGTTGCAGCGGGTGCTGATGGCGCGCGCCTTGGTGCATGACCCCGACGTAATGGTTCTCGACGAGCCGGCGCAAGGGGTGGACGTGCATGGGCAAAGCGAGATGTTCGACCTGATCGACCGCCTGCGGGGCCGGCGCGGTTGCGGCGTCATCCTGGTGTCGCACGACCTGCATGTGGTGATGGCGCGGACCGACCGCGTGCTTTGCCTCAACCGCCATGTGTGCTGCGCCGGGCGCCCGGAGGCGGTCAGCCGCCACCCCGAATATCTGGCGCTGTTCGGGGCCGAGGCGGCAAGCTTCGCGGTTTACACCCACGATCATGACCACGCCCACGACACCCACGGGCACGTGGTGCCGGCGCTGCCCGCACAACCCGAGAGCAAGGCGCACGACCATGCCTGATTTCCTCCTGCGCGCCGCATTGGCCGGCATCGGCGTGGCGCTGATCGCCGGGCCGCTGGGCTGTTTCATCGTCTGGCGGCGCATGGCCTATTTCGGCGACGCGCTTGCCCATTCGGCGTTGCTGGGGGTCAGCCTCGGCTATGTGCTCGGCCTCGACGCGACGCTGGGCGTGATCGCGTTGGCGCTGGTGTTTGCCGCGCTTCTGGCCAGCGGCGGCGGGCAACCGCGCATCCGTTTCCTTTCCGACGACACGCTGCTCGGCATCGTCGCTCATGGCGCGCTGGCGGCGGGGCTGGTGGCGGCGGCGTTCGTGGAACAGGTGCGGCTCAATCTTCTTGGGCTTTTGTTCGGCGACATCCTGGCCACGTCGGCCGCCGACCTGTTGTGGATCGCGGGCGGAGGGGTGCTGGCGCTAGGGGCGCTGGCCTGGCTGTGGCGGCCGCTGGTGGCGCTCACCGTCCACGCCGAACTGGCGCAGGTCGAGGGCGTGGCGACGGGCCCGGCGCGCTTCGGGTTTCTGCTGCTGCTGGCGCTGACGGTGGCGGTGGCGATGAAGGTGGTGGGCGTCATTCTGGTCACGGCGCTGCTGATCGTGCCTGCGGCGACGGCGCGGCGCTTCGCCACCTCGCCCGAAGGCATGGCGGTGGGGGCGGCGCTGCTTGGCGCGCTTGCGGTCGTGATGGGACTTGGCGCCTCGATCGCCATCGACGCGCCGAGCGGCCCCGCCATCGTCATCGCCGCGGTGGCGATGTTCGTGCTGCAAGCGCTGTGGCCGGCGCGCGGGCGCTAACCGGCGGCGGTGAAACGCGCCAGGCCCGCAATCAGATCGGCCTTGAGGTCGTCCACCGCCTCGAGGCCGATGTGGAAGCGCACCAGCGGCCCGGCGGCGGTCGATTTGGTGGCCGTGCGCGCGCGCGCCAGGCGCGCCGGCACCGCCAGGCTTTCGAAGCCGCCCCAGGAATAACCAAGCCCGAACAATTCAAGACCATCCAGGAAAGCCGCGACGGCATTCGGGCCGCAGGGCTTGAGCTCGACGGC
>CAZIVY010000446.1:0-6529 GCA_964542505.1 uncultured Rhodospirillaceae bacterium | reverse complement strand
ACGCCTGCTGCGCAGGCTCCTCAGGCCGAACGGACCATGAAGTAGCCGTTCGTGGTGAGGGATCGCCCTGAGCCGCGCGAAGGGCGAGCGTCTCGAACCATGAACGGCGCGATCCAACCTGATCGGATACCGCTCTAGTGTACTGGCTCCGACGTTTCGTCTCTCCCGTCGTCATGCCCGCCCCCGGGATCTTCGACCCGGGGGTGATCCGGGCATCCACGATCCGAGGATCGCCGGGTCAAGCCCGGCGATGACGAATGGATGGAGGGGGTACGAAATGTGAGCGCCATAACTCTAGTTCAAGGTCGCGGCCCTATTCTTGCGGGCCTTCCGGCTGGCGCAGAATGAGCGACAGGTTGTTGGCGGGCATGGCGACGGTTTCGACCAGCGCCAGCCCGCGGGTTTCGGCCTCGGCGGCGACGGCCTCCAGATCGCGCACCCCCCAGGCGGGATTCCGTTCCCGCAAGCTGGCGTCGAAAGCGGCGTTGCTCGGCGCGGTGTGCCGGCCGCCGACACGGAAGGGACCGTAGAGATATAGCGTCCCGCCGGGCGGCAGCAGACGCGCCGCGCCTCGCAGCAAGCCTTGGCAGACATTCCAGGGTGCGATGTGGATCAGGTTGATGCACAGCACCGCGCGCAAGCCCGGCAGGCGCTGGCCCAACCCGGCGTCCCAATCGGACCGGCCTACGTCGAGCGCCAGCGGCGGCAAAACGCGTCCCCCCGGCGCATCCTCCGCCCAGGCGGCGATGGAGGCTCGAGCGCTCGCGTCGGGGTCGCTCGGCTGCCAGGTCAGTCCGTCGAGGGCGGCGGCGAAATAGGCCGCGTGCTCGCCGCTACCGCTGGCGGCCTCCAGCACCGTGCCGCCGGGCGGCAGCACGCGCCGCAATACCGCCAGAATGGGCTCGCGATTGCGGGCGGTCGCCGGGAAGCGTAGGCGCTGGCCGGGCCTTGCGAAGCTTTCAGGCACCGGCGAGGACTTGGCGGTAGAGGGCGGTGTCGATGTTGCCGCCGGAAAGGATGATGGCCACGCGCTTGCCGGCCATTCGCTCGCGCTCCTTCAAAAGGGCCGCGAGCGGCGCGGCGCCGGCTCCTTCGGCCAGGTTGTGGGTATCGGTGTAGTAGTGTCGGATGGCGGCCTCGATCTCGCCTTCGGCGACGGCGACGATGCGCTCGGCGCCGCGGTTGATGGCCGCCACCGCGTCGGCCACCGGCACCCGGCACGCCATGCCGTCGGCCATGGTCTCCGCCGAGTTGGTGGAAACCGGCCTTCCGGCGGCAAACGACAAGGCATAGGCCGGCGCGTTCTCGGATACGACGCCCACCACTTTTGTCGTCAGGCCCAGCCCGTCGCGCGCCGCGATGACGCCACAGATGCCCGAGCCGAGCCCGATGGGCACATAGACCGTGTCGAGATCGGGAACGGCGGCGAACAATTCCAGCGCGTAAGTCCCGACGCCGCGCAGCAACAGCGGATGAAACGAGCGCAGCAGGTGCAAGCCGTCGTCAGCGGCGCGCGCTTGCGCGTATTCGTAGGCGGCCTGGAAATCGTGGCCGTGCTCGATCAGCTCGGCGCCCAGCGCGCGCATGGCGCGGTTCTTTTCGACGCTGTTGCCGTGGGGCACGACGATGACGGCGCGAATGCGTGCGCGGCTGGCGGCGAAAGCAACGCTCTGGCCGTGGTTGCCGCGGGTCGCGGTCAGCACGCCCTTGGCCGCGCCGTTCCCGCGCTTGAGGTCGTCCATGTAAACGATGCCGCCACGCACCTTGAAGGCGCCGATGGGCGTGTGATTTTCGTGCTTGACCCACAGCTCCGCGCCCGTCCGCTCGCACAACAGCGGCCAGCGGTATTGCGGCGTCGGCGGCATCGCCCGATGGACAAGCTGGGCCGCCTCCTCCATCTCGGATAGCGTGGGCAGCATAGGGGCGGTCTCCTGGCCGCCGGTCGGGCATACACCGCGCCGGCCTCTCCCGTCGAGGGGGCGGGTCATCGCCGGAGCGGGTTGGTGTAGGCTAGCGGCATGGGACCGCTGGCGGGAATCAAGATCGTGGAAATGGCGGGGATCGGCCCGGGGCCGTTCTGCGCCATGCTGCTCGCCGACCTGGGCGCCGACGTGGTGCGGGTCGATCGCATGGCCGAAGTCGAACTGGGCCTGGTCGTGGACCGGCGCCACGACGTGCTGCGGCGCGGGCGGCGCTCGGTCGCGCTCGACCTCAAGCAGCCGCGAGCCGTCGATGCCTGCCTGAAACTGATCGGGAAAGCCGATGCGTTGATCGAGGGCTTTCGTCCGGGCGTCATGGAGCGCCTCGGCCTCGGCCCCGATGCCTGCCTGCAACGGAACCCGAAGTTGGTCTATGGACGCATGACCGGCTGGGGCCAAACCGGCCCGCTGGCGGCGGCGGCCGGTCACGACATCAACTACATCGCCCTTTCGGGCGCGCTGCACGCCATCGGGCGCAAGGACGCGCCGCCCACGCCGCCGCTCAATCTGGTGGGCGATTTCGGCGGCGGCGCCCTTTATCTCGCCTTTGGCGTTGCCTGCGCGCTGCTGGAAGCGCGCGGCTCGGGCCAGGGACAAATAGTGGACGCCGCCATGACCGACGGGGCGGCTTCGCTCATGGCCATGTTCTACGGACTGCGCGGCCAGGGCCTGTGGACCGATGGGCGAGGCGAGAACTTCCTCGACAGCGGCGCCCCCTGGTACGACGTCTATGAGACCAAGGACGGCAAATACGTCGCCGTGGGCGCCATCGAAGGGCGCTTTTACCGCGAGCTGGTGCGGCTTTTGGGCCTTGAAGGCCAGGCCCTGCCCGCGCCCCACGACCGCGGACGCTGGCCGGAACTGCGCCAGCACTTCGCGCGCGCCTTCCTGACCCGGACCCGCGCTGAGTGGCAGGCGGCCCTGGAGGGTACCGACGCCTGCTTCGCGCCGGTGCTAAGCTTGGCGGAGGCGCCGGAACACCCCCACAACCGGGCGCGCGGCAGTTTCATCGAGGTGGATGGCGTCGTCCAGCCGGCGCCGGCGCCGCGTTTTTCGCGCACGCCGGGTAACGTCCAGCGGCCGCCGCCAGATCCCGGCCAGCACAGCCAGGAAGTGCTTGGCGATTGGGGGTTTTCCGCCAGCGAAATCAGTGCTTTGCGCCAAGCCAGAGCGCTCGGCTGAGCCGCGGTCCGGGAGCGTCCGCCGGCGCGGCGCAGGGATGCCCGAGGGGAAATCGGTCAAGGAGATCAACCGGGAGATCAACCAAATGGCAATAAATGGCGGCTGAAACACTGCAAGAAAAAATTGACGCCGGGACCAAGATAGGGGGACAATTCCCTGGTGGAGAATGAAAGGAACAAGGCGATGCTGCTAAGGCATCCGCGCGCCCGTGACGACGCGCCGAGCGGCGAGGCGCCGTCACCGCCGCCGTCGGCGCCCCCACTGGCCGTTGAACCGGGCCTTAGCCGGCACAACTGGAAGCTGTTCGCTTTCGGCGGCATCGTCACCCTGTTGTGGCTGAACGCGGCCATGCTCTACGTCGTCCACACCAGCGGCTGGGCGGCGGTGGCGGCGCTCTCGCTTCCGGAACTGGGGGCGGCCTTGGCCGGGGTCACCGGGCCGCTGGCCTTTCTGTGGTTGTTGCTCGCCTATTTCTCGCGCGGCAGGGAACTGCGCCAGAACGCCGACGCCTTGCATCGGCTGTTGATGGAACTTTCGTTTCCGACCCCGGAAACCGAACTGCGGATTCAGCAATTGACCGGCGCCTTGCGCCGCCACACCCAGGAACTGGACGAAAACGCCGCCCGGGCGGCGGAAAAATTGACCACCCTCCAGGAGGCGGGCGCGCGCCAGGCGCAGGCGTTGCAAGAAGCCGCCGACATGCTGGTGCGCCAGACCGAGGCGGCCGAGCGCGCCGAACATCGGCTCAATCTCAGCGGCGACATGCTGCGCCGTCACGCGGAAACCTTGACCGCCGTCGCCGACGCGGCGGAAAGCCGGCTGACGTCGTCCTCGGCGGCGGCGCGCCATGTGGCGCAGTCGCTGGGCGATCTGGTGGATGGCGTCAGCAACCGCGCCGAGCGTGTGGGCGGCGCGCTGCGTGGCCATGGCGAGGCTTTTGAAGGCGCCGCCGATCGCTTCGTGACGCGCACCGAACAGGCGGCGGAATCGATGACCGCGCGCGCGCGCGAGGTGGAGCGTGGCGCGGGGGCGCTGGCGCAATCCGCCGCCGCCGCCGAGCAGTCATTGGGCAAGGCCGCCGGCGACCTCAATGCCGCGGTCGAGCGGGTCAGCGGGCGCGGCGAGGAAGCCAGCGGGCGGCTGGCGCAGGCGGCGGAAGACTTGCGCCAAAAAACCGACGACATGGCCGCCAGCGCCGACCGGATCGCGTCGCAGCTTCGCTCGGCGAGCGAAACCGCGGGGCACGAAGCGGGCCGCTTGCGCCAGACCGCCGACAACGCGGCGGTGCGCTTGGAAGCCATGGGCGACGTGGCGCGCCAGCAGGTGCAGGACCTCAGCGCCAGCGCCGAGCGCGCGGCGGCGGTGTCGCGGCAAGCGGCGGAGGCGGCGCGCCAGCAAAGCCAAGACCTGGCGGGGGTCGGCGACCGGCTCAGCGCCACCATCAACGCCCTCGGCGATCAGGCGCGGGCGCAAACCGATCACGTGCAACAACTGGGCGACAGGACGCGCGAACAGGCGGCGGCGCTGGCCGACGCGGCGGCGCGGGCGGCGAGCTTGCTGCAAAGCGCGGGCGAGCAGGCGCGCAACCAGACGAACGAGCTCGACCGCGCCGCGGCGGCGGCGGTGGGACGGGTGGAGGATTTGCGGGCATCGGCGGGCTCGCAAGCGGAACAACTGGCGCGGCTGGCAAGCGAACTCGCGGTCAGCGCCACGGCGGTCAACGCCCAGACCGGGAACTACGACGCGGTGGCGGCCAAGGCGCTGGAGCGGACAGCGGAACTCGGCGAGCGATTGGGCCAGCAAGCGCGCGAGGTCGCCCAGGCCAGCGACATGGCGGCGGAACGGCTGGCGCAAATCGGCAGCGTCTTCGATACGCGCTCGCGCGACCTGACCTTGGCGGCGAGCCATGCGGCGACCCAGATCGACGATGCCGGGGCGGCGTTGCGCCATCGCATCGGCGAGATGGCGGCGGCGGGAACTGAAGCGACGCTCAACACCGAGCGCGTGGGCGAGCGGCTGCGCCATCAGGTGCATGACTTCGAGGCCGTGACCAGCCGCGCCGCCCACCGGGCGGTGGAAGTGGAGCAGTATTTGGCCAAGAGCGGCCAGGAATTCGCCAGCACGGCGGAAAAGACGGCGCAAAGGGCGCTGGAAACCGGGGTGGCGCTGGGACGCGAAGCGGCGCGGCTAAGCCAGGCGGCGCAGCAAGCCGTCGGTCACAGTGGCCAAGCGGCGGAGCGTTTCCGCCAGCAGGCGGAATCCATCGCCGCCGCGGCCCAAAGCGCCCATGCCGAGGCGCAAGCCTTGCACCAGGCGGCGGTTTCGCTCCGAGACGCGGAATTTCTCACCACCGCCGCTTTCGTCACCGACAGCCTGAACGCCCTCGCCATCGACCTCTACCGGCTGCTCGACCGCGAGTTGTCGGACGAATTGTGGAAGCGCTACTACAAGGGCGAGCGGGGGCTCTTCGCCCGCAAGCTGCTGCAGTCGAAAGACCTGAACAAGATTCGCGGCCGCTATCAGGCGGATGCCGAGTTCCGCAAATACGCCGACCGTTATCTCGCTGATTTTTCACGCCTTCTGACGTCGGCACGGGGGGCGGAGCACGAAGAGTTGCTGTCCGCCGCCTTTGTCACCTCGGACGTGGGCAAGCTTTTCCTGCTGCTGCGGGAAGCCCTGGGACGCACCACCGACCGCTGAACCGGCCGCCGCGCGCCGCTGACCGCGACAAATTCTCATTGCGATCCGAGACGACTGAACTGCCCAAGGGGATCGCTTGAAGGACTGACTTCCCCAAATCGCACCCGTCATGCCCGCGAAAGCGGGCATCCATGGCATCGCCTAAGCAGCCTTGCGTGTCGCGCGCCCATTTGACCCTGCCATGGACCCCCGCTTTCGCAGGGGTGACGAGAGAAATGCTGGCAATGGAGCGAATATCTCCTCGTTGGCACCATTCAAGCGATTGCGCTGCTGAACTGCCCCATTTGACAAGCCGTCACGATGAGGAGTTATTAACTTTAGACATATATCTTTCGTTTAGTTTTTTGGTCACAGTGACGATGCGGGGAGGCCAGCCTTGAGCCCGACGATTTCGCTCCGGCGGCGCCCATGAGCCAGGCGCCAGGTCAGCTTCCGTTTGCCAGCGCAAGCGCGGACGCACTGGAAATCCGCCGCCAGTTGGAGCAGTTGCACGCCGACGCCATCCGCCTCAAGCTTAACGTCGCCGCCGAGATGATCGACTTGGCGATAGAGGGCGTGGACATGGACATGGAGCGCCAAGCGGGCATATCGCCCCTGCGCGATCCGCCACCCAGGATCGTCGCCTTCAAAACCGCACGCTAAAAGTTTTTATCCGGTACCGACTCTCG
>CAZIVY010000445.1:0-3807 GCA_964542505.1 uncultured Rhodospirillaceae bacterium | reverse complement strand
ACGGTCTGCAACTGGCGTTCGACCTCGCGGGTGACGGAGCCGACATCGCGCCCGGTCACGTCGGCGACCACGTCGATGTAGGGCGAGATGCCCGCATGCCGGATGACCGTCGGGGTCGACCCCACGCTCACCTTGGCGACGTCGCCGAGGCGTGCGTGCGTGCGGTTCGACTTCTCGACCCAGACGTCCTGAATGTCGCTCAGGCTCTGGCGGGATTCAGGCGCGCTCCAAACCACCACCTCGAAGATCTTCTGCTCCTCGAACAGGTAGCCGACGTTCAGTCCGGAGAAGACCGTGGCCGCCGAACGGCGCACGTCGCCCGGCTTGACGCTCTGCTTGCCGGCGGCGTCGAGGTCCACCATGACGCGCACCTCGGGCTCTTCCGCCTGGCCTTCGACGCGCAGGTTGGCGATGCCCTTGATCCCGGACAGCGCCTGCCTGACGTTCTCGGCCTGTTGCTTCAGCACGCCGCGCTTGGCGCCGAAGACGCGCACCACGATGGGCTTGCTGGCGCCGGTCAGCACCTCGCTGACCGTGTCGCGCAAGTAGGTTTGCACGTCGTTTTGGATTCCCGGATATCCGTCAACCGTCTCCCGCACCGCCGCGAGGGTCTTTTCGTAGTCGGCTTTGGGATCGATGGTCACCCAGATCTGCCCGGCATTGACGCTCACCACCTGGTCGCCGGTGGTCGCGCGGCCGATGTGGGCGCCGACATTGAGCACCCCGGGCAACGACCGCAGTTCTTGGCTGACGCGGGACGTAATCCGGTAAGTCTCCGGATGTGACGTGCCGGCCGGCGCGGCCCAGTTCACGCGCAGTTGCCGCTCCTGCAGTGAAGGCAGCAGCGACTGGCCGAGAAACGGCCACAGTCCGGCGCCAACCGCCACGACGACGACCGCCGTGACGAAGGCGCCACGCGGCGCTTGAACGGCGCGCGCGAGCGCCGCGTCGTAAACGCCGTGCAGCCACCGCGCCACCGGCGACTCGCGGTGATCGGCCGCCGCCTTGGGCGACAGCATCATGCTCAACGCCGGAGTGACGGTCAGCGCCACCACCATGGACGCCACCAGCGCCAGGGCAAACGACACCGCCAGCGGCCCGAAGAACGCGCCCGACAAGCCGCCGATGAAGAAGACCGGCGTCACCGCCAGGATGACGATCAGCGTGGCGTAGACAATGGAGCGCCGCATCTCCAGCGTCGCCTCGACGATAATCGACATCGGCGAGGCGTGGCTGTCCGCCGCCAGACGCTGACGCAGCCGCCGCGCCAGGTTGTCGGAGTCGACCACCGCATCGTCGATCACCGCGCCGAGCGCCACCACCAGACCGGCGATGATCATGGTGTTGAAGGTGTGCCCGGTCAGGTAGACGACGATCACGGCGGCCAGCAGCGACAGCGGAATTGCGATGGCGCTCACCAGCAAGCTCCGCCAATTGAACACGAACGCGCCGAGAACGAGAAACGCCAGAACGCCGCCGACAAACAGCGCTTTTGTCAGATTACCCATCGAATCGTCGATGTAGGTCGCCAAGCGGAAGATCGAGGAGTCGATCTGCACCCCGGGCAGGCCAAGCTTCAGTTCGGCGATCGCCTTGTCCACCGCGGCCGTGACTTCCAATGTGTTGGCCCCGGGAAACTTTTCCAGCACGAGAATCAGGCCGCCGGCGCCGCCGACGACGGCGTCGCCGATCATGTTGGGATGGGCATCGGTCACCTCGGCAATATCGCCCAAGGTCTGGCTCTTGCCGGTCATCAGCAGGTGGAGGGCGCCGACCGGCACTTTCGCCATGTCCTCCGGCGATTGGATCGGCATGGAATGCTGGACGCCAAGCCGTTGATTGGCGCCATCGATCCACCCGCCAGTGCCGGGCTGCGACCCCTTCAGGTACGTCAGGGGGGTCACCCACAAGGCGTCGCCGGTAGCGGCGATGACCTCGTCCTGGGAGACGCGGTAGTCCTTCAGCCGCTCGGGATCGATCTGGACGTGCAGCTGGCGGATACGCTCGCCCCAGATCGCCACGTTGGCCACCCCGGGCACGCTCAGCAACTTCGGCTTCATCGTCCAGCGGGCGAGCACCGACAGCTGCATTGGGTCGATTTCCTTCGAGGACAGCCCGACCATCATGAACCGGCTGGTCGCCGACACGGGTTGGAGAATAACCGGCGGCCGCGCGACGTTCGGCAGGGTGTAGGCCAGGGTGAGGCGTTCCTGCATCATCTGCCGGGCTTTCATCAGGTCGGTGCCGCGCTCGAACGTCAGCACGATGGACGACAGGCCGGTCACGGATTGCGAACGAGTCGACTTGAGCCACGGCACGCCGCTCAGCAACTCCTCGAGATTGACCGTGATCAGGCTTTCCACGTCGGAGGCCGACAGGCCGATCGCCTCGGTCTGCACCTCGACGATCGGCGGCGCGAACTCGGGGAAGATATCAACCGCCATCTTGGGCAGCTGCATGGTCCCGAACGCCACCAGCGACGCCGCGGCGCCCGCGACGAGGAAACGGAACTTCAAGCTTGAACCAATGATCCAGCGGAACATGTTATTTTATCTCCCTATTCGCTCGCGAACTATTTGCCGTAAACCTCGGTGCCGTACAGCATTGGCGCGCCTACCGTCACGATCGTCGCCCCGACCGGCGGCCCGTCCGCCAGGACCGTCAAATCGCCGACGATCCGCTCAACTCTTAGGGGCTCTCTCTGGTAGGTCAGCGGCGCCGGGTTGACGTACACCCATGCGGCGCCCTTGTGGTCGTGTAACACCGCCGAGGTTGGCACCACTTTCCGCCGCACCCCGTCGTTATTCAACTTCAGCTCGATCAGCACGCGCTGCAATGGCTTCAAGAGCTTGTCCGCGTCGTGCACCACATAGTGCAGCGTCCACATCGAGCGCTTCTGATCCAGGATTGGCGACAGTTTGGACGGCAGGGCCGTCATCCCGCCGCCGCCGCCGTCGCGCGCCAGCGGAATAACCCGTGCCGGCCGATCGAGCGCCAGGCTGTTCAACTCGCCCGGCGACAGCGCCACGCTCACCCAAACGTCGTCGGCGGCCGCCACTTGCGGCGAAGCGGAGGCTGACACCGGCGTGGGGCCGCCGCTGGCCGGATCCGCGGACGCCGACTGCGCCGCCGGCGATACGGGCAGCACCAGGCCGCCCACCAATCGCTTGTGCGCGATCTCATCCTCGCCCACCACTCCGGTCTTGATCCCCAGCCGCTCCGCCGCCCGCGCAGACAACGTCACCCGCTTGACGCTCGACCCCGCCACCGCTTCCAACTTGAGCGGCTTTTCCTTGGCCGAAGTCGGCGCTTCGGCGCCGCGCGCCGCCACCGGCATCAGCGCCAGCGCGGCCAGCGCCGTCAGCGCCATCAAGCCGCCGACGAACGGCCACGCCTCGCCGCAAGCCGCCGCGGCCGCCCTGGCTCTATCGTGTCGATGCGTGTTCATGCGAACCTCATGTTTCCAAGAGAAGCCGGATCCCTCACAGCGGCGGGACAATGCCGTCCTTGCCGACGAAAACGAACGCCGCCACGAAGTTGCCGTTCGCGTCCTTCTCCGCGCTGGCGGTAACATGCGCGTCCGTCTTGATCATGCTCTTGTCGCCCAGCGACATCCGAAGGACCGGCTTGTCGCGAGGAACTTCCACGTCCGTTTCCTCGGCCTCGGTGGGGCCGTACTTGATCGAGATGACGCGGCCCTCCATGTCGTCGACCCAGCCGTGGGCGATGATGGTTTCATTCGTCAGGTTCCACGGCTGATGCCCCGAGGCGATGCCGCGCAATTCCTCGTCGATGATCCGCAGTTCG
>CAZIVY010000444.1:0-5068 GCA_964542505.1 uncultured Rhodospirillaceae bacterium | reverse complement strand
GGACCTGACCGGCAAGGCCTGCTCGCCCAACACCATCCATTGGACCTACGATACCTGGGCGCTGGCCAACGGCACCGGCAACGCCATCGTCAAGACCGGCGGCGATAGCTGGTTCTTCCTCACCGCCGATTACGCCTTCGGCCACGCGCTGGAACGCGATACCGAAGCGGTGGTGCTGAAGAACGGCGGCAAGGTCCTGGGCAAGGTGCGCCATCCGTTGAACACCGCCGACTTTTCTTCGTTCCTGCTGCAGGCGCAGGCGTCCAAGGCCAAGATCATCGGCCTCGCCAACGCCGGCGGCGACACCACCAACGCCATCAAGCAGGCGGCGGAATTCGGCATCGTCAAGGGCGGCCAGAACATGGCGGGATTGCTGGTCTTCCTCACCGACGTGCACGGTCTGGGCCTGCCCACCGCGCAAGGGTTGATCTTCACCGAGTCCTGGTACTGGGACATGAACGACGCCAACCGCGCCTTCGCCAAGCGCTTCTCGGCGGCCAATCGCGGCATTCATCCGACCATGCTGCACGCCGGCGTTTATTCCGCCTTGACCCATTACCTGAAGGCGGTGACGGAGCTGAAGAGCGATGCCGACGGGGCCAAGGTGATCGCGCAAATGAAGGCGACGCCCACCGAGGATCCGCTGTTCGGCAAGGGCACGATCCGCGAGGACGGGCGCAAGCTGCACGACATGTACCTGTTCGAGGTCAAGACGCCGGCGGAATCCAAGGCCCCGTGGGACTATTACAAGCTGCGGGCGACGATTCCGGCGAAGGACGCGTTCCGGCCGCTCGACCAGGGCGAGTGCCCGCTGGTCAAGAAGAGCTAGCACCCAAAACAAGACAATGCGCGGCTCACCCCCCACCTGCAAACCGCTTCGCGGTTTACGCCTCCCCCGCAAGGGGGGGGCATTATTGGTGGCACATCAAATCCCTCTCCCTCCCCCTCGATGGGGGAGGGCTGGGGTGGGGGTGATTCACACCGCCGAGCGAGCCTGCGCTAGACCATGATCGAACTGCTCGGCATTTCCCCGCAGGCCCTGTTCGGGCAATTGCTGCTCGGGCTGATCAACGGCTCCTTCTACGCCGTGCTCAGCCTGGGGCTGGCGGTCATTTTCGGCATGCTGAACATCATCAATTTCGCCCACGGCGCGCTCTATATGGCGGGCGCCTTCGTGGCGTGGTTCCTGTTGCAGTACCTGGGCCTCGGTTATTGGTGGTCGCTGCTGCTCACGCCGTTGATCGTCGGCGCGGTGGGGGTGTTGATCGAGCGGACGATGCTGCGCCACCTCTACCAGCTCGATCACCTTTACGGGCTGCTGCTTACCTTCGGCCTGGCGCTGATCATCCAGGGGCTGTTCCGCAACGAGTTCGGCTCGTCGGGCAAGCCTTACCGCATCCCGGCCGAGCTCAGTGGCAGCACGAATTTGGGCTTCATGTTCCTGCCCCATTACCGCGCCTGGGTGGTGGTCGCGTCGCTGGCCGTCTGCCTCGGCACCTGGCTCGTCATCGAGCGCACGAAGCTCGGCTCCTACCTGCGCGCGGCGACCGAGAACCCGATTCTGGTGCGCGCCTTCGGCATCAACGTGCCGCGCATGGTCATGCTGACCTACGGCTTCGGCGTGGGCCTGGCGGCCTTCGCCGGCGTGCTGGCGGCGCCGATCTACCAGGTCAACCCGCTGATGGGCGCCGACCTCATCATCGTCGTTTTCGCCGTGGTGGTGATCGGTGGCATGGGATCGATCATGGGCTCGATCCTCACCGGCTTCGGCCTCGGCATCGTCGAGGGCCTGACCAAGGTCTTCTACCCCGAGGCGTCGAACACGGTGATCTTCGTCATCATGGCCATCGTGCTGCTGCTCAAGCCCGCGGGCCTGTTCGGGCGGACGGCGTGACATGACCGCCGTATCCTCCGCCTTCGCCGGCGGCGGCGCCGCCGGGCGCGAGACGTACCTCTGGTTCGCCCTCATGGTGGGCGTGCTGCTGGTGGCGCCGGCGGTGATGTACCCGGTGTTCCTGATGAAGGCGTTGTGCTTCGCGCTTTTCGCCTGCGCATTCAACCTGCTGATCGGCTATGCGGGCCTGGTGTCGTTCGGGCACGCGGCGTTTCTCGGCACCGCCGGCTATGTCAGCGCCTATTCGGCCAAAGCCTGGGGCGTGGCCCCGGAATTGGCCATCGCCGCGGCCACCTTGTCCTCGGCGGCGCTGGGCCTCGCCATCGGCCTGGTCACCATCCGCCGCCAGGGCATCTATTTCGCCATGGTGACGCTGGCGCTGGCGCAGATGGTCTATTTCTTCTATCTGCAGGCGCCCTTCACCGGCGGCGAGGACGGCATTCAAGCGGTGCCGCGCGGCAAGCTCTTCGGGTTCATCGATCTCCGCGACACGCTGACGATGTATTACGTGGTGCTGGCGATTTTCCTCGCCGGGTTCATGCTCGTCTACCGCACCATCCATTCGCCGTTCGGCCAGGTGCTGAAGGCGATCCGCGAAAACGAGCCGCGCGCCGTTTCGCTGGGCTACAAGGTGGACCAGTACAAGCTGATCGTCTTCGTGCTGTCGGCGGCGCTGTCGGGGCTGGCGGGAGGCACCAAGGCCATCGTCTTCCAACTGGCGTCCCTCACCGACGCGCACTGGTCCATGTCGGGCGAGGTGGTGCTGATGACGCTGCTGGGCGGGCTTGGCACGGTTTTCGGCCCGGTGGTGGGCGCCTTCGTCATCGTCGCCATGCAGAACTATTTGGCCCAGTTCGGGGCCTGGGTCACGGTCATCCAGGGCGTGATTTTCGTCGTTTGCGTGCTGGCCTTCCGCCGCGGCATCGTCGGCGAGTTGACGCATTTCATCCAGTCGCGCCGGCCATCGGCAAGAAAACCGGGCTAGTGTTGTGGTTCCAACGCTTGATTCCCGATCAACGCATTGGAACCACAACACATCAAATTGGTTTTGCTAGTGTTCCGGCCTGACGGTTCGGGAACGAACCGTCAGAGTCGTAACACTAGCGGGGCTTTCGCAGCGCGTAGCACATGCCGGCGACCGGCTTGCCGGCCTCGAAGCGCAGAACTCCCGCGGCCGCGGCCGCCACGGCAAGGCCGCCGGCCCCGGCCGCCGCCCGCACATAGGCGTCGGCATGAACGTAACGCCCGGCGCGGCCAAGCGCGAACGGCGCTCCGCTGGCGATTTCGGTGGTCGCGATGAAATGCCCGCCGGATTTCAGCACGCGCGCGACTCCGGCGAGAAGCGCGTGCAAGTCGCCGAAATAAATCAGCACGTCGGTGGCCAGGACAAGCGAGTAGCGGCGCGCCGCCGCCGCCAGATGGCGGAGGATTTCGTCCACCGCCAGTTCGTCGTAGAGATTCCGCGCGCGCGCCTTCTCAACCATGCGCGGCGACAAATCGACGCCGTCGAGCCGCTTCGCCAAGGGGCGAAACAGCGGCGCGTTGAGGCCGGTGCCGCAGCCGAGATCGAGTATCCGTTGCGGCGGGGGCCTTGTCCCCAGCACCGTCCTGGCCATGGCCAACGCCATTTCGGGTCCGCGGTAGCCGAGCCAATGCACCAGCGTCTCGTCGAAGGCGGCGGCGTGGCCGTCGAACAGGCTGGCGACGTAGGCGTCCGGCGCCCGCGCCGGCAGCCGGCCGCCCGAGAGCGCGTCGACCATGTGGCGAACGTCGCCGCGCTCGGGCATCAGCGCCAGGCATTGGCGGTAGGCGGCGAGTGCGGCGTCGGGGCGGGCGCGCCGGAGTTCGAGATCGGCCAGCACCAGCCATAATTCCACCGAGCGCGGCGCTTGCGCCAAGGCGGCGCGCAAGCCAATGATGCGTTCGTCCTCGTCGCGCTCGCGCCGCCAGCCGGCGAGCGCGGCGCCGATGGGGTCTTGGGCCGGGTCCTGGGCCGGGTCTGGGGCCGGGTCTGGGGCCGGCGCCTCGGTTGGCGCCACGGCGGCCGTGCCCGCCTGCCCGGCGATGGCGAGCAGGCGCTCGCTCACGCTCGGCGCGCGCGGCTGGACGGCGCTGGGCTTTGCGATGCGATGCCTTCGTGATGCCATTGGCGGCCTTCCTCGCCGCTAGCATACAATACCGTGATGCCGTAGGGGCGGGTTTGAAACCCGCCAGTACAATATCCGAGGCGCGGCGAAAGAATGAATTGGGCGGCGCGGTGACGGCTTTTCTCGCCATCGACTTCGAGACCGCGGATTACGGCGCCGACAGCGCCTGCGCCGTGGGCCTGGTGCTGGTGCGCCAAGGCCGTATCGCCAAGCGGGTGACGAGGCTGATCCGGCCGCCGCGCAGCAGATTTCACTTCACCTACATCCACGGCATAACCTGGGCCGACGTGCGCGATGCGCCGAGCTTCGCCGAACTGTGGCCCGAGATCGCGCCGTTGACCGAGGGGATCGATTTCCTGGCCGCGCACAACGCCGGCTTCGACCGCGGGGTGCTGCGCGCCTGTTGCGCCGCCGCCGGCCTGGCGTCGCCCGCGGCGCCTTTTGTTTGCACGGTCGCCCTGGCGCGCAAGACCTGGGGCCTGCGGCCGGCGAACCTGCCCGCCGTCTGCCGCCACCTGGGCATCGCGCTCCGCCACCACGACCCGGCGTCCGACGCCGAGGCCTGCGCCTGCATCGTGCTGGCGGCGGAGGCGCATTTAACGGCGGATCTGAAACCCGCCGCTACGGGATAGAAATCGATCGCGGCGGATCAGCGCGTCAGCGGCTTGTAGCGCGGCCGGCCTAGCGCCGCGTGAAGGGCCGGTACTTGATGCGGTGCGGCTCGACCGCGTTGGCGCCCAGGCGGCGGCGCTTGTCTTCTTCGTAGGCCTGGAAATTGCCCTCGAACCATTCGACGTGGCTGTCGCCCTCGAAGGCCAGCATGTGGGTCGCGATGCGGTCGAGGAACCAGCGGTCGTGGCTGATGACCATGACGCAGCCGGCGAATTCCAGCAGCGCCTCTTCCAGCGCCCGCAGCGTGTCCACGTCGAGGTCGTTGGTGGGCTCGTCGAGCAGCAGCAGGTTGGCGCCGGATTTCAGCATCTTCGCCAGATGCACGCGGTTGCGCTCGCCGCCCGATAGCTGGCCG
>CAZIVY010000443.1:0-3311 GCA_964542505.1 uncultured Rhodospirillaceae bacterium | reverse complement strand
CCGAGCACGCGGTCGGTCTTGGCGTCGGCGAGAATTTTCACGAAGCCGTCGGTCATCGCCATGGCGCGGGCGCGGCCATTGGCGGTGAAGGGGAATTTTCCCACGCGGTAGTCGACGCCGGCGGCCTTCAGTTCTTCTTCCGACTTGCCGACGGTCGCCGCTTCGGGCGAGGTGTAAACGACGCCGGGAATGGCGCCGTAGTTCACGTGCGGCTTCTGGCCGGCCAGGGTCTCCGCCAGCGCCATGCCTTCGTCTTCCGCCTTGTGCGCCAGCATGGGCCCGGCGACGACGTCGCCGATGGCGTAGACGCCAGCCACGTTGGTGGCGAAACGGGCGTCGATTTTCACCCGCCCCCGGTCGTCGAGGGCGACGCCGGCTTCGGCTAGCCCCAGGCCCTCGGTATGAGCGCGCCGGCCCACCGCCACCAGGACGGCGTCGGCATCGAGATCGACTTCGGCCCCGCCCGCCGGGGCCGCGAGCTTGAGCTTGACCCCGCCACGGCCGGCGGTGGCCGACATCACCTTGGTGGAGAGCTTGAAGCGCAAACCCTGCTTGGCCAACAGGCGCTGCATTTCGTTCGCCATCTCGGCGTCCATGCCGGGCAGGATGCGGTCGAGGAATTCGATCACCGTCACCTGGGCGCCGAGGCGGCGCCACACGGTGCCGAGTTCGAGCCCGATATAGCCGGCGCCGATCACCGCCATGGATCTCGGCACGCTGGCGAGCGCCAAGCCGCCGGTGGATGAAAGGATCTGCTTTTCATCCACCGCCACGTTGGCGAGCGGCGCCGATTCCGAGCCGGTGGCGATGACAATGTGCTTGGCGGTGACGGTTTCGGCGCCGCCGCCGGCGGAGGTGACGGTAACGCGGCCGGCGCCGTCGAGGCGCGCGGCGCCCTTCAGCCAGGCGATCTTGTGCTTCTTGAAGAGGAATTCGACCCCGGCGGTGTTGGCCTTCACCACCTGGTTCTTGTGGCCGTGCATGGCGGCGAGGTCGAGCGCCGGCAGGGCGACGACGACCCCGTGGCGGGCCAGGCCGTGCTGGGCCAGATGCAGCATCTCGGACGACTGCAACAGCGCCTTGGAGGGAATGCAGCCGATGTTGAGGCAGGTGCCGCCCAAGGTCGGGCGCTTTTCGACGCACGCCGTTTTCATCCCCAATTGGGCGGCGCGGATGGCGCACACATAGCCACCCGGACCGGCGCCGATCACCAGAACGTCGAAGCTTTGTTCAGTCACGTACCGTTCCTGCCTCTTTACCTAGTGAGCCGCCAATAAAGTGATTCCCGAGCGAACAGGAATCTTGCGAGATCATTTCGTCATGACTCGTCACCCCCCACCCCAACCCTCCCCTACAAGGGGGGGAGGGAGAACTCTATTTTGGTCCCCCTCCCCTTGCGGGAGGGGGTAGGGGGAGGGGGCCAACTCGCATCCAAATGCAGCATGTTCCAGCCCGCTAAGCGCCGCCTTCCGATATCAGCTTCTCTATTCTCGCCAGACCATCACGCAACTCTGCAGGCGAAACGTAGTCTGCCTTTGGATTCGCCACTTGAAGGTAATGGTTGATGCCTTTGAATTTTGCTCCCTGCTTGTTAAACGCGGGTTCTGTCGCGGCGATCAGCACCCCTTCAATCTGGTTGAGCGCCTTTCCAAGGGTTGTGCGGACAACTTTGTCCGGATTATCCCGTGCGGCTAGCGATCCATTCTTGTTGACGGCCAGGAGCCCGAACCAGCTGAAATACTGCCAACGCAGCGACAAACCATCACCTGTGTGAGTTCTCAATCGAGAAAACAATCGAGCCTGTTTCTGGCCGGACTGACCGACGTAAACCGGAAATCGATTCTCGTCATAAAGAACGTAAATGCCGATCTGCTCGCGGAAATCGATCGGTTGGCCCTTGTGGTCTCCCTCAAGACTTCCCTTCCCACCCTTACCGCTCTTGCCCCAAACAACACGGTCGCGTCTCCACATCAGGCCGTAATTTCTGATGACAGGCGGTGACTGTTTGGTCTTGGAAGCGCGTTTTGGGCGCGGCGGCATCTGGCCTAGACGCTGAACAGGAGGCGCTGGGGGTCCTCGATGCATTCCTTGACCCGCACCAGGAAGGTCACCGCCTCGCGCCCGTCGACGATGCGGTGATCGTAGCTCAGCGCCAGGTACATCATCGGCCGAATTTGCACCTGGCCGCCCACGGCGACGGGGCGTTCCTGCACCTTGTGCATGCCGAGAATGGCGGACTGGGGCGGGTTGAGGATGGGCGTGGAGAGGAGCGAGCCGAAGACGCCGCCGTTGGAAATGGTGAAGGCGCCGCCCTGCAGCTCGTCGATGGAGAGCTTGCCATCGCGGGCGCGGCGGCCAAAATCGCCGATCGCCTTTTCGATGTCGGCGAAGCCCATGCGGTCGGCGTCGCGCAGCACCGGCACCACCAGCCCTTGCGGCGTCGAGACGGCGACGCCGACGTGATAGTAGTTCTTGAACACGATGTCGTCGCCGTCGATCTCGCCGTTGACGGCGGGAAATTCCTTCAGGGCGCCGATGCACGCCTTGACGAAAAACGACATCACGCCCAGGCGCACGCCGTGCTTTTTCTCGAAGGCATCGGCGTAGGTCTTGCGCGCCGCCATCAGGGTGCTCATGTCCACCTCGTTGAAGGTAGTGAGCATGGCGGCGGTGTTCTGCGCTTCCTTCAGGCGGGCGGCGATGACGCGGCGCAGCTTGCTCATGCGCACGCGTTCCTCGCGCCCGGCTTCGGAGCGGGGACCGGCGGGCTTGGCCGCCGCCGGGGCCGGACCCGGCTTCTGGTCGAGCAGCGCCAGCACATCGCCCTTGGTGACGCGTCCGTCCTTGCCGGTGCCGAGAAGCGCGCCGGCATCGAGCCCGAGTTCGGCCATCATTTTCGCCGCCGCCGGCAGGGGGGCCGCCGCCGGCTTTGCAGCCGGTGGAGGGGCCGCCGCCGGCCTTGCAGCCGCTGGGGGCGCGGAGCCCGACTTGGCCGGGGTTTCAGCATGCTTCGCCGCCGCCTTAGCGGGAGCGCCGGCGCCTTCCTCGATGCGCGCCAAGAGCGTGCCCACGGCGACGGTGGCGCCTTCGGCGGCCAGCACGTCGGCGAGCGTCCCGGCGGTGCTGGCGTTGACTTCGAGGGTCACCTTGTCGGTTTCCAGTTCCAGCAGGGGCTCGTCGCGCGCCACGGCGTCGCCCTGGCGCTTCAGCCATTTGGCGATCGTGGCTTCGGTCACCGATTCGCCCAGAGTGGGAACGCGAACTTCGACGGTCATGGCGTGTTTCCTGTCAGCCGGCCAGCGCGGCTTCGA
>CAZIVY010000442.1:0-5506 GCA_964542505.1 uncultured Rhodospirillaceae bacterium | reverse complement strand
CGGTCAACGACCGAAACGGCCGCTGGCGGAGAAGCCCCGCGCTATTAAACTTCGCCATTGGAAGGGCCTCCAATGCCCTTCCACCTTGAATCACGTCACGCAGCCCGTGTGAATCCCCTCATTTCTGCAACAGGTCTAATGAGCGGATAAAGCTGCTCTATCGCCTTGAAATCTAGAGCAATTTCATCAAGTTAGTTTGAACCGGGCGGGTCAATCTAACTTGATATTGCTCTAGCCTGACCCGATAAGGCGCACCGCCGCGTCGCGCTCGAACAGATAAAGCAGCAGGCGCAAGGCCAGGCCGCGCGGGCCTTGCAGGCGCGGGTCGCGGGCCAGAACCAGGCGGGCATCGTCGCTCGCGGCGGCCAGCCCATCGCCGTGATAGGCGAGATCGGCCAAGCGGAATTCCGGCACGCCGCTCTGCCTGGTGCCGAGGATCTCGCCCGCGCCGCGCAGCCGCAGGTCTTCCTCGGCGATGCGAAAGCCGTCGTCGGTCTCGCGCAGCACGCGGAGCCGCGCCGCCGCCGTCTCGCCGAGCGGCGGCCGATAGAGGAGAAGGCACGTCCCCGGCTCCGTCCCGCGCCCGACGCGGCCGCGCAACTGGTGCAATTGCGCCAAGCCGAAACGCTCGGCGCGCTCGACCACCATCAGCACCGCTTCCGGCACGTCGACGCCGACCTCGATCACCGTGGTCGCCACCAGGAGGCGCGTGCGCCCGGCGACGAAATCGGCCATGGCGCCGTCGCGCTCGGTTGGCGTCATGCGCCCGTGCAGCAGCCCGACCGGCGCCCCCATCACCGCCGCCAGCGCGCGGTGGCGTTCCTCCGCCGCCGCCAGGTCGCTCAACTCGCTTTCCGCCACCAGCGGGCACACCCAATAGGCGCGCGCCCCGGTGGCGAGCTTGCGGCGCACCGCCGCCACCACATCGTCGAGGCGGGCGAGCGGCAAGGTGCGGGTGTCGATGGGCCGGCGGCCCGGCGGCTTCTCCATCAGCCGCGATACGTCCATGTCGCCATAGGCGGTGAGCGCCAGCGAGCGCGGAATGGGCGTCGCGGTCATCACCAGCACGTCGACGCCGCCCTTGTCGCGCTGGCCCTTGGCGGTGAGGGTCAGGCGTTGGTGCACACCGAAGCGGTGCTGTTCGTCGATCACCACCAGAGCGAGGTCGCGGAAAGCGACGTCTTCCTGAAACAAGGCGTGGGTGCCAAGCAGGATGTCGATCTCGCCCGCCGCCAGCCGGCTCAAGGTTTCGGCGCGGGCCTTGCCCTTGTCGCGGCCGGTGAGCAGCGCCAGCCGCATGCCGGCGGCCTGGCACCAGGGTTCCAGCGTGGCGGCGTGCTGGCGCGCCAGGATTTCCGTCGGCGCCATGAGCGCGGCTTGCGCCCCGCTTTCCACCGCCGCCACCATGGCGAGCAGCGCCACCACGGTCTTGCCGCTGCCCACGTCGCCTTGCAGCAGGCGCAGCATGCGCCGGTCGGAGGCCAGGTCGGCGGCGATCTCGGCCAGCGCCTTGGCCTGCCCGCCGGTGAGGCGGTAGGGCAGGGCGGCCATCACCTTGGCGGCCAGCCGTCCGTCTCCCAGCACCCGCCGGCGCGCGCGGCGCTTCATGCCGGCGCGCACCAGCGCCAGCGCCAGTTGATTGGCCAGCAGTTCGTCATAGGCGAGGCGCGCCCGCGCCGGCGTCGTCGGCGCCAGCCCGGCCGCGTCTTGCGGCTGATGGACCGCGCGCACGGCGGCGCGCCAGGCGGGCCAGTTCTGCTGGCGCACATACGCCTCGTCGAGCCATTCGGGCAGATCGGGCAACCGCTTCAGCGCCCCCGCCACGATTTTCAACAGCGGTTTCAGCGTCAGCCCGGCGGTGAGCGGATAAACCGGTTCCACGGTTTGCAGCGTCGCCGCTTCCTCTGGCGTCGCGATGCGGTCGGGATGGGTCATGCGCGGGCGACCGCGGTAAAGCTCGACGCGGCCGCTGACCACCCGCGTCGTCCCCACCGGCAGGGTGCGCAGCAGGTAATCCCCGTGGGCGTGGAAAAACACCAGTTCCAGTTCGCCGCTGGCGTCGGAACAGCGCACCACATAGGGGCGGCGCGGCACCGGCGGCGGGACATGGCTGTCGATGCGAACCGTCAGGGTGCAGACCTGTCCCTCCGGCGCCTCGGCCACCGGCGGCGCGAAGCGGCGGTCGATGAGGGCAATGGGCAAATGCCACCACAAATCGACCACGCGCGCGCCGGCGATAGCGGCGACCAGTTTGGCCAGGCGCGGCCCGCATCCCTTCAGGCTGGCGGCCGGCGCGAAGGCAGGGTAAAGGATCTCGGGCCTCATGGCCGGCGACCTTAAACCAAACCTTGGGCGCCCGCCTCTCCAAGGCGCCGGCTGACAGGGTCAGGTCTCAGATTGAGCCGGAGGGGACGTCATGCGATAAATTTTGCGAACTTCTGTTGGAGGATATCGACACGTCCGTTGTGGCTAGCTAGATCGTTCGTGCTCCGGTTGAATAGATCGTATTCGACTAGTTTCCTGTCGACGTCTTTTGTCGCTGCACCGGCCGCAGCCTTCTGTCGGTTCTTCTTCCGGTCCTCTTCGAAGCGGATTAAGAATTCCCGCACATTAGGGTACTCACTCTCTCTTATGGAGCGAATAAACCAGTAATAGACCGGAATTGTGCCCGCGGAGTTAAGCAGCACATCCTTCGGAAGAAAAATTCCGGTTAAAACGTTCAGCATAGCATGGGCGCGGCGGGCCGATAACTCTAGTTGATTCGGATCCGCTTTCGCGGCTTTCGCGAAAGCATCCAGACTAACCTTTTTGGTTTCCTGAGGCTTGCCATTAAATTCGAACAAGAGAAGCTTGGTCGCTGCATTTAGGTCCTGGCCTCGCTTAACAGTGAAGCTGATGAGCACAGAGAAAAATTCGTGCTTTGCCAACTGTCGGATCACTCCCGGTGCCGGTCCCGCCATCGCATTTCGGATCTCGGCGCCCGTAAGCGGCTTGCTTCGATTCAGACGTACAAACAACTCATTGATAAGCTCTTCGCTGTCAGTAATCACGCTCATCACTGCGAGATTATAATTGTCGAAGGTCTCCGCGATATCACCATAGCTTCGTGTGAGATCGCGGTAACCTAGGCCACCCAGCTTGAGGTTCGGGTTCTCCAACAGAACGAAGTCCGGGTTAAGTGTGATCCGTTCCTCGAAGAAATCGAAGATCGCCTCGAATCGTTGTTTGCCATCGATGATCGCGTATGGAAGTCGCTTCTTGTTGAGCGTGGAGTCGGTGTACGTAAAATCAGCGATGTAAAGCTTAGGCACATCAAAGCCGTTGAGAATGGAATCGACCAGATAGGCTTTGTCCGTTGCGGACCAGAGACGGCCCCGTCGCTGATAGGGCGGATCCATATCTATCTTCGTCTGCCGCGCTCTCCACCACGATAGGGTCTTGGCCTCGAACGGAGTAACCTTCAGCGCTGGACGTGACATGCTCATCTACTCCTCGAATCCGAAATGGCGTTTCGTTTCCCGCGCAAGTCCTTCGAGGTCGGGGAATACAGTTGACTCGGTGATGCCCTGATTGAGAAGGGACCTTCGCATTGGCTGAATGCGCGAAGGATGCAAAACGATACAGAAGAGCGCCGTAGATGGAATCGTGCCATTTCGCACAAGTTTTTCCATTGGTATCCGATTTGTACCAAAGATGGTGAAAACTCCCTGTTGGGCGACGATTCGAGGGCTGTTGTGCGCTCCGTACAGCGCGACTGGATGAGTGTTCATTGCTGTCGCAGTCGAGCTAGGCGAGTATCCCTTCAGGGCCTCATCGCCTGGAGTAAGCGGCCCGCCTGTGTACGATACATGTTCAAGGGCAGCTTGGTTCCAAACTTCCGGATCTAGGACCCAGATCGCGGCGGGTTTAATATACCTCAATGTTTGAATTCGTCCCGCCCTTGAAGGAGCCGACATCAAGGCAAAATGGAGGCCGGTGAGTGGATTCTCAGTCCAATCAAGTAGGCGCGTCGGTACCCCGTAGTGCTGCATGAAAAACAGAGCCTCCCAATCATCCGATAGGTTTCTTGAATGGTATGGGAGGCCGCGCTGGCGAAAGCGCGTCATGAGCTGACGCTCCAGCTCCTGAGAGTCAGCAGGCAAGGTCAACCTAGGATGTCGGTAAAGTGAGGGCACAAGCGGGTGCTTGGCTATGCCGGAGCCCCTGAACCATAAAGGGTGCCCCGCCCTTCGCTGAAGCCGCTCCACAAGTGCTATGTACATCGGCAGGCTTTTCGGGCGGTACTCTGTAAGTCGCGGCATCTGCTCCCCTGCGGAATTGTCAAACACCGGCAGACTGGGCCGATACTATTGGCGCTCCATATTATGGGAGCTGCATTGCAACCGCCTCGAAGTGGCCGAAACCCTCATGAGCATCGAAAGGTGCAGTGTGGCCGCCAGTCTAACATTTAATCCATCTCGGAGCCGCCGGGGAACACTCTATACGACCCGCGCGGAATGCTTGCTAGGCTCTGCTGCACTGCCGAGCGCTCGCTACTATCCTCGCTCGTGGTCGCCTTTCTATTTTTCTGTACGCTGCAGATTCAATACGAACGTCTGCTCGTGGCACAACACTGACCTTCCTCAAGCCTCGGCACCAAGGCTGACAGGGGCAAGCGGGCGGGCTATATCTCCCGCTGCCATGACCACTTCCATGGACGATTCCCCAGCGATGGACGACGCCCTGGCGGCGCGGCGGCGGCGGCTGATCTACCGCTCCTGCCGCACCGGCACCAAGGAAACCGACCTGCTGCTGGGCGGCTTCGCCCGCCAGCACGTGCCGCGTTTCAGCCGCGAACAGTTGGATCGCTTTGAGACCTTGCTGATGCAAAACACCGACGATGTTTTGCTGGCCTGGGCCACGGGGCGGACGCCGGCGCCGCCCGAATTCGACAACGACGTGATGGCCCTCTTGCGCCGCTTCCGCTACGAGCCCGATGCCGCCGCCAATAGCTGACCTTTTCGCCGCCCCCGGCCGGGTCGAGTTGTGCGGCGCACCGCCGGGGCACGACGCCCGGGCGCTGGCGGACCTCGCCGCCTCCGGCCGGCGCCCGTTACTGCTGGTATTGCGCGACGACGTGCGCCTGGAGGAAACGCGGCAGGGCTTGCGTTTTTTCGCCCCCGATCTGGCGGTGGCGGTGGTGCCGGCCTGGGATTGCCTGCCCTACGACCGGGTGTCGCCGAAGACCGAGATCGTCGCCCGGCGCCTGGAGGCGCTGGTGGGATTGGCCCAAAACGGGGCCGCGCCCGGCATGGCGCCCGCGCCCGGCCTGGTGCTCACCACGGTGAACGCGCTGACGCAGCGCCTGCCGCCGCGCGCCATGCTGGCCGCCTCTATCGCGCCCATAAGAGTGGGGGAGCATTTGGACGCGGAGAAGCTGACGGCGACGCTCAACCGCACCGGCTACCGCCGCGTGGGCACGGTGATGGAGCCGGGCGAGTTCGCGGTGCGCGGCGGGCTTATCGAT
>CAZIVY010000441.1:0-4736 GCA_964542505.1 uncultured Rhodospirillaceae bacterium | reverse complement strand
CGGGCGCGGGCGATGATCGGCAGGTCGGGAAATTGCTGGCGCAAGCTGGCGACCGTGCGTTCGACCTTGGCGGCGTCGTTCATGGTGACCACGATGGCGGTGGCGCGCGCGATTCCCACCGTGCCCAGAAGATCGATACGGCTGGCGTCGCCGTAAAAAAGCGGCAGCCCTGCCCGCCGGCCCGCCGTCACCTGGTGCAAATCCTCGTCGACGGCGACGTAGGGCACGTTCCGCGCCGCCAGCAGGCGGCCGATGGTCTGACCGACGCGGCCGAATCCGGCGATGACGATGTGATCGCGCAAACTGTCGTCCTCGCCCGGTCCGGCGGCCCGATCGCCCTCGCGCCTCTCCAGCCGGCGTCCGAAAAAATCGGCCAGCGCCGCCAGCGCCGGCGTCAAGGCCATGCTGACCGCCACCACCGCCACCAGGCGCTGGCTCTGCGCCGCGTCGAACAGCCGCTCCTCTGCCGCCAGACCGAAGACGATGAAGGCGAACTCTCCGCCCTGCGCCAAAAGCAGGCCGGTACGGACCGCGACCGCGCGCCCCAGTCCGAATATGAGCGCCAGCCCGGCGGCGATGGCGGCTTTGCCGGCCATGAGCAGGAGCGTCAGGCCGGCGATGGGTCCAGCGTCGGCCGCCACCTGGCGCAGGTCGATCGCCATGCCGACGGTCATGAAGAAGACGCCGAGGAACAGGTCGCGGAACGGCGCGATGTCGCTTTCCATCTGATGGCGGAACTCGGTTTCGGCGAGCAGCATGCCGGCCAGGAAGGCGCCGAGCGCCATCGACAATCCCGCCTTCTCCGACGCCCAACCGGTGCCCAGCGCCAGGAACAGGCCGGCGGCGACGAATACCTGCCGGCTGCGCGCCACCGCGATTGCTTGCAGCGCCGGGCGCACGATCAGCCGTCCGGCGGCGACGATGACGGCAACCGCCGCCGCCGCCTTGGCGAGCGCCAGGCCAAGCGCCAGCGGCAACGCTTCCTCGCCGCCCGCGAACAGCGGCAACAACGCCAGCAACGGCACCGCCGCCAAGTCCTGAAACAACAGCACGCTGACCGAAACGCGCCCGAACCGCGTGGTGATTTCGCCGCGCTCGCCCAGAAGCTGGAGCACCGCGGCGGTGGACGACAGCGCCAGCGCCAAGCCGGCGACGGCCGCCGCCGCCAGACCAATCCCCGTGGCCAGCGCGATCGCCGCCAGCACCAAGCCGGTGACGGCGACTTGCGCCAGGCCCAAGCCGAACATGTAACGGCGCAACGCGGCGAGGCGGCCAAGCGGCAATTCCAGGCCGATGGCGAACAGCAGGAACACCACCCCGAACTCGGCCAGGGCGGCGGCGGTCGCCGTGTCGTGCACCAGGCCCAGCGCGCGCGGCCCGACCGCCAAGCCGGCGAACATGTAGCCAAGGACGGCGCTCAGGCCCAGCCGCTGCGCCACCGGCACGACCACGATCGCCGCCAGGAGCACGATTAGAATGTCGTCCAGCAGTTGCATGTTTCCCCGGCCGCCTAGTGTAGTGATTTTGACAGTTGATCCCATTCTCTTCCGTCATGCGCGGGCTTGACCCGCGCATCCACGCCCAAGGTTGCCGCCGGCAAAGCGTGGATGGCCGTGTCAAGCACGGCCATGACGTTGGTGGAAAATGGGAATCATCTGTTGGAATCGGTACACTAGGGTCGCCGACGCTGGCACAAGCGCACGTTCCATATTAGCATAGCCGGATACCGCCAGCGCGGAAGTGGGGCACAGCCAAGAACATGAAGCGGCGCGCCACCAACCGTTTAGAGACCGACAGTCTGGGCATGATCGCCGTCCCCGCCGATCGCTACTGGGGCGCGCAGACGCAACGGGCGCTGGAGAATTTTCCCATCGGCGAGGAGCGCATGCCGCTCTTGCTGTTGCGCGCGCTCGCCCTGGTCAAGCTGGTAGCGGCGACGGTCAACATGCGCCTCAAGGTGATCGACCGGCGCCGCGGCGGCGCCGTTGTCCGTGCCGCGCGGGAGGTGCTGGCCGGCGGCTACGACGATCATTTTCCCCTGCCGGTATGGCAGACCGGCTCCGGCACGCAGACCAACATGAACATGAACGAGGTCATCGCCAACCGCGCCAACGAGTATCTCGGCGGCAAGCGTGGCGCCAAGGCGCCGGTGCACCCCAACGATCACGTCAACCGCGGCCAGTCGTCGAACGATGCTTTCCCCACCGCCATGCACATCGCCGCCGCCACCGCCATCGCCCGCGACCTCAAGCCGGCGCTCCGCCATCTCGAGAGCGCTCTGGCCGCCAAGTCCCGCGCCTGGCGGCGCATCGTCAAATTGGGCCGCACCCATTTGCAGGACGCGACGCCCTTGACCCTGGGGCAGGAATTTTCCGGCTACGCCGCGCAATTGCGCGCCGGCATCGAGGCGGTGGAGGGCGCCTTCCCCGCGCTCTGCCGATTGGCGCAAGGGGGCACCGCCGTCGGCACCGGCGTCAACGCGCCGGCTGGCTTTGCCCGCGCCTTCGCCGCCGAGGCTCGCCGCGTCACCCGCCTTCCCTTCGTCAGCGCCGACAACAAGTTCGCCGCCTTGGCCGGGCACGAAGCCATCGTCCACGCGTCCGGCGCGCTGGTGACCGTCGCCGTCGCCTTGAACAAGATCGCCAACGACATCCGCCTGCTGGCCTCGGGCCCGCGCGGCGGCCTGGGCGAATTGATTCTGCCCGCCAACGAGCCAGGATCTTCCATCATGCCGGGCAAGGTCAACCCCACCCAGGCCGAGGCGTTGACCCAGGTCTGCGCGCAGGTCATGGGCAACCAGACCACCATCGCGCTGGCCGGCGCCCAAGGCCATCTCGAACTCAATACCTTCAAGCCGTTGTTGATCCACAACCTGTTGCAGTCGATCCGCCTGCTCGCCGACGCCTCGCGCAGCTTCGCCGACCGCTGCGTGCGCGGCTTGCGCCCCGACCGCGCGCGCATCGACGCGCACGTGCGCCGGTCGCTGATGCTGGTGACGGCGCTGGCGCCGCGCATCGGCTATGACGCCGCCGCCAGCATCGCCCACAAGGCCCACCGCGAGGGTTCGAGCTTGCGCGATGCGGCGCTGGCGCTGAAACTGGTGGCGGCCGCCGATTTCGACCGTTGGACCGATCCGAAGCGCCTGTTGCGCCCCGGCTTGTGACGGAGAATTCGACCATGCCCACAAGCGTGAAGAAACGCTCGGTGGTGGTGCACGGGCATCGCACCAGCGTATCGCTCGAAAGCATTTTCTGGGACGCGCTGCGCGAACTGGCGGCGGCGCGCGCCCGGACCGTCAACCAGCTGGTGAGCGAAATCGACGCCGGGCGCGGTGGCAATCTGTCGAGCGCCATTCGCGTCTTCGTGTTGACGGAGGCGCGCGAGGGCCGCCTTGGCCCGCCGGGCGGCGCAGCCGCCATCCCCTAAATCGGCGCAGCCGCTTTCAGCTAAAATCCTCTAGCGCGGCTGGGGCAGACCCTTGAAAATCCCGCGCAACAATTGTTCGGCGGGACTGGCCGGCTTGGCCGCCGGCTGGCCAGGCTGGGTCCCAGGCTGGGTCCCCGGCGCGGGCTGGGCGCCCGGCGCCGGCTGGCCGCTGGGCACACGACCCTTCAACACCCGTTGCAGCACCGCGCCGCCCACGCGCTCGCCCACATAAGCCTCGAGTTCCCGCGTCTTGACGTCGCGCGCCGGCTGGTCGATGGGACCGCGCAGATCGACGCCCACCGGCGGGGCCGTCGGATGCTCGCTGAGGCGCATGCGGCTGGCGAGATCGAGCTGCCAGTTGGGCAGGTCGATGCTGCCGTTCACCGTCGCTTCGGCCCCGTCCAGCATCGCCACGGTGTCCGTGGAGCGGAACACGCCGCGCTCGGCGGTCCAGGTGCCCTTGGCGTTCAGCAAACGAGTCTGGCCGCCGGACATGGCGCCGCCCACCAGGTCGAGGACATCGGTGATCTGGTCCAGCCGCTTCAGCCGGTCCGACAGGCGCTTGAGGTCGATGCCGGTGACCATTCCCTCGCCGGCCTCGATCACCGCCTTTCCGTTGAGCGCGCGGACCATGTCGAACGGGGAACTGCCACGGGTCTCGAAACGCCCGTTGAGGCCGAAGCGGCCCGCGATCCGATCCATTTGCAGCGCCGTGGCCAGCGCCTGTTTCAGGTCGGCGCCCGCCAGCGACATTTCCACCGCCGCGCTGATCCCGTCGCCCGCCGCGACGCGGGCCTTGACCTCGACGGCGCCGCCGAACAGCCGCCCGCTGAGCTTCTTCAATTCCAGCGCGCCATTGGCCAGCGCCAGTTCCACGCGCGGCTCCTTGAAGTTGTAATCGGCGTATTGAAGGCCGCGCGCCACCAGTGTCACGTCCGCATCGAGCAGGCGCAAAAAGCCGAGATCGATCGGATCGCGCGACCAGCGGCCGGCGCCCGCCGCCGGAACGCCCGCCCCCGGAACGCCCGCCCCCGGAGCGCCCTTCGCCGGGGCGCGCGGCGACGCCGCCGTGGCCGCCACGGGCAGAAAGAGATCGATCAGAATTTCCGATGCCGCAAGCTTGGCGGTCAGATGCGGCCGCGCCTGGTCGAGGCGCAGCGCCAAGTCGCCCTCGACATTGGCGGGGCCGAAACTGGCCTTGAGGTCGGTGATCCGCACCAAGCGGGCGTCGCCCTTGATCGCGGCGGCGATGCGCGCGCCGCCGAGATTGCTCGCCGCCGGGCGATAGTCGATGCCGAGCGCGCGGGCAA
>CAZIVY010000440.1:0-2877 GCA_964542505.1 uncultured Rhodospirillaceae bacterium | reverse complement strand
GCTGTCGGTGCTGTCGGTGCCGGTGATGATCAGCGGCGAGAGCCCGACGCTGATCACCGTGGACATGGCGTTCCGCATCAACGCCTACCAGGATTACGGGACCGCCAACGCGCTCGGCTTCCTGTCCTACGCCATGACCGGGCTGGTGGCGTGGTTTTATCTGCGCCGCGGCGTGCAGCAGGGTTCACGGCCATGAACGCCGCCCTGCCCCTCGCCGGCCGGGCGAGGCCCGCCCTGCTGTGGCTGCCGCGCGCCATCGTGCTCGGCGTGCTGGCGTTTTTCATCTTCGGGCCGCTGACGAACCTGGTGCTGTGGTCGTTCGCCGAGCAGTGGTATTTCCCCAACAAGCTGCCGAGCCAATGGGGCCTCAAGTTCTGGCACATGGTGTTTCGCCCGCGCCACGACGCCATGGAATCGCTCGGCACCAGCATCGCCATCGCGCTGCTGACCGTGGCGCTGTCGCTGGCGCTGGCGATTCCCGCCGGCTACGCGCTGGCCCGCCGCAGCCTGCCTTGGCGGGGCGCCATCATGCTGATCTTCCTGCTGCCCCAGGCCTTTCCCAGCGTCGCCGTCTACATCAACATCGCGCGCGCCTTCTATGCCTTCGGTTTGAACGGCACCATCCTGGGCGTGGTTCTGGTGCACACGGTGCACGGGCTGGTGTTCGCGGTGTGGATCGCGTCCGCCGCCTTCGCGGCGATCGACCGGGAGCTCGAGGAAGCGGCCCGCAACATGGGCGCCTCGGAACTCCGCACCTTCCTCACCGTGACGCTGCCGCTGGCGGCGCCGGGAATCATCGCCAGCGCCATTTTCGTCTTTCTCGAGTCGCTCGACGAATTCACCGGCACCTATTTCGTCGGCGTGCCCGACGTCTCCACCCTGCCCCTCCTGCTGTTCAGCGCCAGCATGGGCGGCAATTACCAGATCGCCTCGATCACCGCCCTGATTTTGCTGGTGCCCTCGGTGGCCTTCATGCTGGTCGTGGAGCGCTTCCTCAAGGCCGACGTGCTGGCGAAGGTGGGGACGTGAACCGGGGGAGGTGCATTTTTTTGCCCGTTGGGGGCGAAAATAGAATAAATTTTCCCCAACGACGGCCCTGGCGGAAGCGATGGACACCCTTAGTACCGACTTTCGCGAGTTCGCGGGTCGCGACACGCCACTCGCGAGCTCGCGAAAGCGGTACGGATTAAGTGGGTTTGTACCCTTCATCCATGGACCGCGCGTTGCGCGGATCAGCGATGGCGGGTACTAGGACCAACAACCAAGGGAGGTAGAGATGGCTTCGAAACTATATGGCGCGATCGCGGCATTGGCGTTCGTCCTGGCGGGCGCCGGGCCGGCGGCGGCGCAGGGACAGTTGACGCTCTATTGCAGCCCGCAGATCGAGTGGTGCCAGGCGATGGTGACCGCCTTCGAGAAAAAGTTCGGCATCAAGGTGGCGATGACGCGCAAGAGCTCGGGCGAGACCTACGCCCAGGTCAAGGCCGAGTCCGCCAACCCCAGGGGCGACATCTGGTGGGGCGGCACCGGCGATCCGCATTTGCAGGCGGCGGAAGAAGGCCTGACCGAGGAATACCGCTCGCCCATGCTGCCGCAGCTTTTGGACTGGGCCGTCAGTCAGGCGAAGGGATCGGGCTACCGCACGGTGGGCATTTACGCCGGCGCACTCGGCTTCGGCTACAATACCGAGTTGGTGAAGAAAAAAAATGTGCCCGAACCCAAATGCTGGGCCGACCTGACCAAGCCGGGGTTCAAGGGCGAGGTGCAGGTGGCCAATCCCAATTCGTCGGGCACCGCCTACACCATGCTCGCCACCTTCGTGCAGATGATGGGCGAGGACAAGGCGTTCGAATACCTCAAGGCGCTGCACAAGAACGTCAACCAGTACACGAAATCGGGTTCGGCGCCGATCAAGGCGGCGGCCATCGGCGAAACGGCGGTGGGCATCACCTTCCTGCATGACATCATCACCATGATCGTCGAGGGCGGGCCGGTGAAGGCGGTGGCGCCGTGCGAAGGGACCGGCTACGAAATCGGCTCCCAGTCCATCGTCAAGGGCGCGCGCAACATGGAGAACGCGAAGAAGTGGTACGACTGGGCCCTGACGCCGGAAGCGCAAAAGCTCGGCATGCAGACGAACTCTTTCCAGGTGCCTTCCAACAAGAACTCGGAAGTGCCGCCGCAGGCGCCGAAGCTGAGCGACATCAAGCTGATCGACTATGACT
This sequence comes from uncultured Rhodospirillaceae bacterium, assembly GCA_964542505.1. Taxonomy (GTDB): domain Bacteria; phylum Pseudomonadota; class Alphaproteobacteria; order Ferrovibrionales; family Ferrovibrionaceae; genus CAZIVY01. Next base: position 652 of record CAZIVY010000440.1, on the reverse strand, counting down.
TCAAGAAATACGGGTCCGCCGCCGAGCGCACGCGGCTTCTGGCCAAGTGGGACGCCGAGGTCAAATCGTTGCCGCAGTAAAGCTGCCCTGACAGCGCCGCGCCGGAGCACGACCGCCCATGCAGCGGACGGTTGTGCTCTGGCTGGCGGTGGGGTGGCTCGGCTACGTCCTTTTCCCCTGGTACGGCCTGGAAAGCAATTTCTGGGCGTTCCGCTGGCTGGCCGAGCTTGGCGGCAAGGATGCGGCCCCGGCGGCCGTGCAGGCGGCGCTTTTCGGACGCTGGTGGCTGATCCCCATCGTCCTCTTCCTCGGCCTGCCCCTCGCCGCTTTCGCCTTTCCCCGCCGCGACCCGCGTTACGGCCGCATACTGATCGCCGCGGGCGCGTTGGGCCTTGCGTACACGCTGGCGCAAGGCTTCGCCATCGGCCTCAAGGGCTGGTCGTGGCCGTTCATGGCCGACCTCTTCGGCGCCCTCGCCGACCGACAGTTCGGCATGGGTTATGGCGGGCTTCTGGTATGCGGCGCGTTCCTGTTCCTGTTGACCACTGGCCTCGCGGCGCGCGGTTTCGTCAAGGGCGACGCCTTCGTCGTCGGCGCCATCGGGCTGGTGGTGGCAATGGTCGCCATTTTCATCCTGTTCCCCGTGGCGCGC
>CAZIVY010000439.1:0-4411 GCA_964542505.1 uncultured Rhodospirillaceae bacterium | reverse complement strand
GCGGCGGCGAGGCGCTTGGCCAGGCCTTCGTTCTCCAGCCGGGTGGCGGCGGCCAGGGCTTTGACGGCGTCGAATTCCTCGCGCGGAACCAGGTTCATGCCGGCCAGCATGCGCTCCACTTCGCCGCGCAGCATTTGCTCGATCTCCTGGCGCATGCCCTGCAACGCGCCAAGGGCGCCGGTGGCCATGCGCGCCATGTCGTCGAGAATCGGATTGTTGGTTTGCACGTGGGTCTCCACTCGTCCGCGAACCCCGATCATAGCTCAGGGCGAGACGCACATTATAGATGGATAGCTTGCTTGTGCCGGTGGGGACACGCCCCTATAACCGCGCCATGACAGCGCCCTTCTGGTTGCCGGTCATCCCCTATCCCGCCATCGACCCGATTATTTTTCAGGTCGGGCCGGTGGTGGTGCGCTGGTATGCCCTCGCCTATATCGCCGGATTGGTGATCGGCTGGCGCTATCTGCTGGCGCGCAGCCGGATGGCCGACGCGCCCATGCGCCCCGCCGACGCCGACGATTTCTTGTTGTGGGCAACGCTCGGCGTGATCTTGGGCGGCCGGTTCGGCTTCGTGCTTTTCTACCGCCCGGCCTACTTCCTCGCCAATCCGCTGGAGGCGTTGCAAGTCTGGCACGGAGGCATGTCATTCCACGGCGGCCTTCTCGGTGTCGCCCTTGCCCTGACGTGGTTTGCACGCCGGCGCGGAATCCCGCCGCTTGCCTTGTCCGACCTGATCGCGCCGGTGGCGCCGGTGGGCCTTGGCCTCGGGCGCATCGCCAATTTCATCAATGGAGAATTGTGGGGCCGGGTCGCCGATGTGCCCTGGGCGATGGTCTTCCCGCAAGCCGGCCCGCAACCGCGCCACCCGAGCCAGCTTTACCAGGCGGGGTTGGAAGGCTTGATGCTGTTCCTGATTCTCTGGTGGGCGGGACGGCGCCACTCGCTCAGCTCGGCGGAAGGCATGCTGACCGGCATTTTTCTCGCCGGCTACGGCGTGGCGCGCATCGTCGGCGAGCAGTTCCGCCAGCCGGACGCGCATATTGGCTTTCTTTCCGGGGGCAGCACCTGGGGACAATGGCTGTCGCTGCCCTTGATCGCGGTGGGACTATGGCTCATGTGGCGCACGCGATCCCGCCGCTAGCCGGCGGCGCGGAAAGCCTTGCCGCCGTCATTGCCCGCGACGGCCCCATCAGCGTCGCCCGCTTCATGAACGCGGCGCTGCTCGATCCGCGGTTCGGCTATTACATGGGCCGCGACCCCTTGGGTAGCGCGGGCGATTTCATCACCGCGCCCGAAATCAGCCAGATGTTCGGCGAGCTCATCGGTCTGTGGTGCGCCGATCTTTGGCGCCGCCAGGGGGCGCCGGCGCCGGTGCGCATGGTGGAACTGGGGCCGGGACGCGGGACGCTGATGGCCGATCTGTTGCGGGCGGCGCGCGCGTTGCCGGGCTTTCGCGCCGGGCTGACAATGCACCTGATCGAAGCCAGCCCGGTGCTGCGCGCCAAGCAAGCGGCGGCGCTGGCGGACGCCCAGCCGGCGTGGCACGAGCATTTCGGCCAGGTGCCGGCGGGGCCGGCATTGGTGGTGGCGAACGAATTCTTCGATGCGCTGCCGGTGCATCAACTGGTCAAGCTTGCCGGCGGCTGGCACGAACGCCTGGTGGAAAACGACGGCCAGCGCGGTTTCCGCTTCGTGCCCGCGAACTCGCCCTCGCCGCTGGCCAAATACTTGCCGCCACGGGCGGAAGCGGTGGCGCTGGGCAGCATCGCCGAAATCGGACTCGAGGCGCGGAACCTCGTGCGCGAGATTGCCCGGCGCGTCGTGCGCGAGGGCGGCGGCGCACTGATCGTGGACTATGGGCCGGCCGGCGCCGCGTTGGGCGACAGCTTGCAAGCGGTGAAGAATCATCGCCCGCATCCGGTCCTGGAAGCTCCGGGCACGGCGGACATCACCGCGCATGTGGATTTCGCCGGCTTGGTGGACGCGGCCCGCGCCGCCGGGGCCGAGGTCTTCGGCCCAGCGCCACAAGGCGCGTTTCTGCGCCGCCTGGGGCTCGACCACAGGGCGCGCGCCTTGCGGGCAAAAGCCACCGCCGCCGAGGCCGAAGCCATCGATGCCGCCGCGCGCCGCCTCACCGCGCCGGCCGCCATGGGGCGGTCGTTCAAGGTTCTGGCGGTGGCGCCGCCGGGGACATCGCAGGTTCCAGGCTTCAATGACTGACGCCGTTATCTCTCCGGCGCTGGCGGCGCTAGCCGGCGTGCGTCACGGGTTTTTCACCCGCCGCCAAGGTTTCTCCACCGGCCTTTACGCCAGCAAGAATTGCGGCGTCGGATCGAATGACGATCCGGCAACCGTGCGCGCCAACCGCGCTCTGGCGATGCGCGATCTGGGCCTGCCGCCGGAGGCCCTATGCACCGTCTATCAAGTGCATGGACGGGAGACGATCACGGTCACCGCGCCGCCGGATGCCCAGGCGCGCCCCAAGGCGGACGGCATGGCGACGCGGGCGCCCGGCCTGGCGCTCGGCGTGCTGGCGGCGGACTGCGCCCCGGTGCTCTTCGCCGATGGGGCGGCGCGGGTGATTGGGGCCTGCCACGCGGGTTGGCGCGGGGCGCTGGCGGGGATTACCGATGCTACCATCGCGGCGATGGAGGGGCTTGGCGCCCGGCGGTCAAACATCGTCGCCGTCATCGGACCTGCCATCGCCGGATCGGCTTATGAGGTGGGACCGGAGTTTCCACCCCAGTTCACTTCGCAAGATGCTGAAAACATTAAATTCTTCATCTTGAGTCCGAGGCTGGGGCACTTCTATTTCGATCTTCCCGGTTACCTCGCCGCCCGCCTCAAGGGGGCCGGCGCCGGGACCGTGACCGACGTGAAATGCGACACCTTAAGCGACCCTGAACGATTTTTTAGCTATCGCCGGGCCACTTTGGCGGGTGAGCCCGATTATGGACGCCAGCTTTCCGCCATCGCCTTGGATGCCCCGCGGGCTTGAGACGCGCGCATGCCGCATTTGGTCATCTTTATTCTCCTGCTTCTTCTCGGGCTGCTGGCGACCTGCGTCCTGCAAGCGGTCATCTAATTTTGCGGTCCTGGGGCTCGTCGTGGCGGTGGCGGCCTGCCAGCCGGTACCCCGCCCGTTTCTTCCCGAGGGCGCAACCGGCGCGCGCAATGCGCTGCTTCAACCCGGACCGGACGCGAACATGCTGGTCATGCCGGTGCAGGGCGCCCCTGCTTCGCGCGCTTTGGCCGAGCGGGTGGCGGAAGCCTTGCGCCGCCAAGGCGTCGCCGCCGGCACCGACGCCGCCAGCCGCTCCAGTTATGCCATCTGGGGCATGGCCGCTACGGCCGGCGAAGCGGCGCCGAAATTGTGGCTGCGCTGGCGGCTGCTGGACCCGAACGGCATGCCCGCCGGCAATATCGAGCACGAAATCGCGATCGACGGCGGCGACTGGAGCCGCGGCGCACCAGAGAGCATGGATGCGGTTGCCGCCAGCGCGGCGCGGGTCATCGTGGCCTTGATCCGAGGCGAGGATACGGGCGCCGCGCCCGGACCGCCGCGCGCCAAACCGGCGCCGGCGCCGGTGGAAAGAGCGGCCGCGCCGGCGCCGGTGGAAAGAGCGGCTGCGCCGCCGCTGGTGGAAAGCGCGGCCGCGCCGCCGCTGGTGGAAAGCGCGGCCGCGCCGCCGGCGCCAGTGCGCCGGGTGGCCGCGCCCGCGAGCGCGACGACCGCGCCAGCGCCGCAAGCGGTTGAAGCCGCGGCCCCCCCCACCGCGGCCATGAAATCGTCAGCCGCGCCCAAGGCATCGCGCAATGTCGTCATCCAGTGGTCGGGGGTCGCGCCCGGCGACGGCGCGACCGCGTTGCCCGGCGCTTTGGGACGCGCATTGCAGGGCCGCAAATCGAGCGTCGTCGAAACGCCGGGGCCCGGCAGTTACCGGCTGGTGGGGCAGCTCGTCCTCGGCGCGGAGAAAAAGGGCGAAATTGAAATCGCCGTGCACTGGAACTTGCGCCGCCCGGACGGCGCGAGCGTGGCAACGGTCAGCGAGCGCAGCCGCGTGGCGCGAGGCCAACTGGATCGCGGCTGGGGCGACCTGGCCCAGACCATGGCCGAGGGCAGCGCCGGGACCCTGGCCGCGCTCCTGCGCGCCGCGCCATAATTTCCCGTCCGGACATCCCGGACAGCGCATTTACAGCCCCCTACCCCGCTGTTACATTCCGCCGCGCCAACGGGCCGGGCGGGGGCAAAAAAAGCCGACATGAGGATTTTGGCGGGGAACAGCAATCGTCCGCTGGCGGCGGCAATTGCCAAGCATATTGGCGTGCCGCTGACCAAGGCCAGCGTGCGCCGCTTTGCGGACATGGAGGTGTTCGTCGAAGTGCACGAAAACGTGCGCGGCGAGGA
>CAZIVY010000438.1:0-10871 GCA_964542505.1 uncultured Rhodospirillaceae bacterium | reverse complement strand
GGCGCCGGCGCCGGCCGCGGCGCGGACGTCGATCTCCGCGACCATGGCATAACCCGCCGGCGGGCCTGAGCCGGACGCCGCCCGCGGCTCCGGCGCCTGCCGCGCCGCGCGCGGCTTGCGCCGCGGGATCAGGCGATGCCGGAGCACGTCCTCGTCGCAGCCGAGATAGCCGGCGAGGGCGGCGCGCACGTCCTCGGCCAGCACCTTGGGCGTGCCGCGAAACACGAACTGGTGCATGTAGACGGCGTTGCGGCCGATGGCCAGCGAGGTGTTCTTCAAGTCGCTGGGCGGCTTCCGCTCCCTGATCAGCTTCAGCACCCTGAGGCGCACCGGGTCGAGTTGCATGGCCTATCCTGTGCTTGCTCAAAACTCCGAAAGGCCCAGAAAGTGTGGAGTTTTTTGCGCCACCCTCATACCGTCGCGAGCATGATCACGCTTCCGTCCGTCTCCGGTTCTATGGTCTCGTTCCGGGTACGCGGCCGTGCTTCACTGGAGCTCGAGCTCGTCGCCCTTCGACATCAGGTTAGCGTCCTGCGACGGCAACGCCCTGGTCAGCTTCAGCTCCTCTCCGCCGACCGGTTGCCCTGGGTTTGGCTTTACTGAATCTGGTCGCAGGTCCTCAACGCCATAGTGCTGGTCAAACCGGCAACCGTGGTCCTGTCCCTACCGAAAACTCCATCCGGCCCGAGTTGACTTGCGAAGTGTGGGGTTGTGGCATCATGCTGCCGCATGCCGGGGATGGTCGGACTGGTGTTGAGTTGGTTGGCGTCGCTGGTGAAATCGCGGCGCCGGTTATAAGCGGAGAACCTCGTTCTCCGCCACCAGGTGAACATTCTGCGCCGGAGCGCACCACGGCGCATGAGGCTTTCCCATGCGGATCGCCTGTCCCTACCGAAAATCATATCCGCGTGAATGAATAGTGCAGTCCTCCGACGTGGGAGACTGAGGTGATCTGGCCAGCGCGCTGAGCAGGGCGATCCAGCGGTGCACCCTTATCCAGCGACAAACGGGTTCGGACGTTGTTGTAATAGTCGGCGTACGCGCCGATGATCCGCCGCAGATGCCTCTCACCAAGAACGATGACGTGGTCCACGAATTCCCGCCGGACGGACCCGATCAGCCGCTCCGCATATCCGTTTTGCCAAGGGGAACGTGGGGCAGTCGGCCGATCTCTGATCCCCATTGACCGAAGCCGCTTCTTGAAGGGCTGACCGTAGCTGCTGTCTCGGTCACGGACGAGATATGATGGCGCACTATCCCAGGGGAAGGCCTCTAAGATCTGCTGAGCCAACCACTCCGCGGTCGGATCGGCTGTGACGCCAAAGCGCAGAAGCCGTCGGCGTTTGTGGCCGAGAATGACGAACACGAAAAGAACGGCGAACGAGATCGTCGGGACGACGAAGAGGTCGACGGAAACGATCCCGTCGGCGTGGTTTCGCAAAGAAGGTCCTCCAGGATTGCGCGGGTGGATGGCGGTTGCTGACCATGTACTTCGCGACCGTGGACTCGGCTACGCCGATGCCGAGCTTGAGCAACTCGCCGTGGATCCGCGGTGCGCCCCACAGGGGGTTCGCTAAACTGATTTCTCGGATCAGATCCCGGATCTCCTGCGGGATCCTGGGTCGACCTCGCGCCGAACGTGACTTCCAGCGCCAATAGGCGCGGAATCCGCGTCGATGCCAACGGACAAGCGTTTCAGGACGAACCAGGCTGATCGCCTCGATCACCCTTGGGCAAAGATGATACAATCACACGAAAAGGATGCGGTCGGTATTGTGCAGTCGCACCCGCCGATGAGTCCTGCGCTGCAGGATAATGAGTTGGTGGCGAAGAATGAGATTCTCGGCCTGAAGCCTGGAGCGCGAATTGAAGACTGCTCCCAGCGCCGCGAGCAATAGTTTTACGATTCCGATCATCGGCTGCGATCGTTACACAGATGCGCCTCCCAAACGCCATCCTATTGCCGGATCGATTTTTCGGTAGGGACAGGCCCAGGTGCTCATCGAATCATGACGGCGCCACTACAACGCCATCCGCCCACACTCGTCGCTGAGCTACCGCCCGCCGGCGCCTGAGGCCGTAATCGCGACCGTCTCGCCAGCCCCTTGGATGGGCGCTTCGACGGCCGCGATCTCGAAGGTCTTGGCCGACCCACAGGTTCTGAATTAACTTAAGGGGTGGTTCCCTTCCCGGGGGCTGGTCAAACGTCAACCGCCTACGCTATGATAACAAATAACTGATCACACTTACATGGGTTTTCACAAGATTCAAGCGCGCCTGCGCCGGCAAGTGACGAAGCGGGCGCATGCGACGACATAAAATCAAAAAGGATAAAATCGCGCTGACAACTTCGGCTCGGAGCACAGACGCTCCGCGATATATACCTGAAGCGTTCCGAAGTCGCGCGTTGATTGCGGGTGGGCAGTAGATGGGGTTGATCGAATTCGAACGCATCGAGAAGGTTTACCGGTCGCAGACGGGCCATTATTTCGCTGCGGTACGAGACTTCTCGCTCTCCTTGCACAAAGGAGAGTTCTTCTGCCTGTTGGGTCCTTCCGGTTGCGGCAAGACGACTGTTCTCAGTCTGCTGGCCGGCTTCGAAGCGGCCACCGGCGGCCGGATTCTTTTCGACCAGAAGCCTGTCGAGGGTCCGTCGCGCGATCGCGGCGTGGTCTTCCAGGGAGATGACTCGCTTTATCCCTGGCTCAACGCGGTCGACAACATCGCATTCGGTCTGCTGCTGCGAGGAATGAATCGTGGTGAACGGCGCGAACAGGCGATGCGCTTTCTGGAGCTCGTCGGTCTGCACGGCCAACAGGCAAAATATCCGCCGGAACTATCTGGCGGCATGAAGCAGCGCATTCAAATTGCGCGCGCGCTGGCCAACGAGCCGAAAATGCTGCTGATGGATGAGCCATTCGGCGCGCTCGATGCGCAGACGCGCGGCACCATGCAGAGGGAGCTGCGGCGCATCTGGAAGGCGTCCGGATCCTCCGTGCTGTTCATCACGCACGACATCGATGAGGCGATCACGCTGGGGACCCGGGTGGGCATCATGACGGCCGGGCCGGGTGGCACGCTCAAAGAGGTCATTCCCATCCAGCTCGATGATGAGCGTTCGCGAAGCGATCCCGCCTATACGCGCTACTACGTGCGTATTCAGCAAAGCATCCGCGACGAGGTCGAAAAGGTCGCTCCTCGTGCCGGCTCGGAGGCCGCATGATGACCGCCATGAATTTGGCGACCCAAATGGGATCGTCATCGAAGGACATCCGCGAGCAGCCGGTGAGCCGCGCGAAAGACGCCTTGCCCTACATTGCGAGTTTCGCCGCGCTGTTTGCGGTCTGGCACTTCTTCTCCGTGTTCGTCATCAAATCGGTGCTGTTCCCGACACCGGTCGCAGCTCTGGTGAAGATGGCCGAGTTGATTGCGAACGGCGTGCTGATCGACAATATTGCGGCGAGTCTTTCCCGCATCGGCACGGGCTTCGCGCTCGGCTCGCTGCTCGGCATCCCGATCGGCCTCGTGATCGGAAGCTTTTCGCTCGCGCGCAAACTGATCGAACCTTGGACCGAGTTTCTCAGATTCATTCCCCCCGTAGCCCTGATTACGATCGCGGTGATCTGGTTTGGCATCGGCGAAGAGTCCAAGATATTTCTGATCATCTACACGACGATATTCATCGTCATCCTTAACACGGCTGCGGGGGTTGCTTCGATCTCGCCCAATAAGCTGCGTTCGGCGCAGGCGTTGGGCGCCACCCGTCAGCAATTATTTTGTTATGTCGCCTTGCCGGCCACGGTGCCGTTCATCCTCACCGGGATGCGGCTTGCGATGGCGAATTCATTCACCACCATCGTGGCGGCCGAAATGATTTCGGCCAAGGCCGGGCTTGGCGTGATGTTGTGGAACGGTCGGCTGTTCATGCTGATCGACGAGATTTTCGTATCGCTGGTGACGCTCGGGCTGCTCGGCTTCTGTGCCGATCGTTTGTTCCGCATTGGAATTTACCGTTTCGCAAGACGCTACGCGCCCGTCGCCTAGGGTGCACAATCACAGTTGGATCAACAGGGAGGAAGACAAATGAAACGGATGGTTGTTACAGGGATGCTGCTGTTTGCGTCCTGGGTGAGCGCAGGCGCGCAGGAGAAGACCACGCTGACGATCGCAACCGGCTCGGATCCTTCGCTGGCGCAATTTTATGTCGCCAAGGAAGCCGGGATATTTGCGAAGCATGGGCTGGACGTCCAGTTGAATACCGGCGCGACGGCGTCCGGCATGGTCCCGTTCCTGATCAAGAACCAGGTCCAGGCCGTGATCAGCGGCGAACAGGCAGGTCTGTCGAACTTCAATCTCGACAAGGATGTCGTTGTGGCGGCTGAAGGCAATCAGATGCCGCAGTTCTACGGCATCGTCGGCCGCAACATTGAGAATATCGACGGCCTCAAGGGCAAGAAGATCGGAGTTCCGGTGGGAACCGGCGGTGAGATCTTCTGGCGTGCTTTCCTGGATGTGCTTAAACTCGACCCCAAGAACTACACGGTCGTCGCCGTCGAGCCGCCAGAGATGATCGCTGCGCTGGAACGCGGCAACATCGACGCATTTGCCGCATGGGAGCCATGGGTGACCCGAAGCCTGACCGCGGTGCCCGGAACCAAGGTCGTGCGCGACAATGATGGGATTGTGGTTGGCCGTAACTTTATCTGGATCAACCGGAGCTGGGCCGAAGCGAATCCCAAGGCCGCTGCATCATTCATGCACGCAATCGGTGAAGCGACCGACATGATCCGCACGAAGCCCGATGATGCGGCAAAACTCGTCTCGGCCTTGATCAAACTCGATCCGAAGCTCACGCGCACGCTGCTGGACAAGGTGAAATTCGACCTGCGATTGGATCAGGGCTCGATCGATCACCTGAAGATGATCGAAGGACAACTCGCATCTGCCGGCAAGCTCACAAAGCCGATCGAATGGGACAAGTTCGTGTATCCGACGTTGATCAAGCAAGTGAAGCCGGAGGCAGCGAACTATAAGCTGCCGTAGCAGACCTCGCCTGCGAGGCCGGGTCATGCGCGCGGGTCGGTCAGACCCGCGCGCTCCCCGGCCGCCCCCGCTGCTCAATCCTAAACGCGGCTCGGCTGATCGTTTTTTCATCGCGAGGGAGATTCTGCTTCGCCGCCCGCACGCAGCGAGGCGAGTTTGGCGCAAGGCGCGTTGGTCGATGAAAAAAACCGTCATCAATACCGGTCAGAAAGCGCAAGGACCTTACAGCGGCACGGGGCTTCGGCTTCCGTCCTTTGTTGCATTGCGCCCGGCCTTTGAGGCGGGGACCGACACGCCCAGAGATTTTCTGGAACGGTGCCTGACGGCGATCGCCGCGCGTGACGGTGAGATCAAGGCATTTGCTTTTATCAACCAAAGCGGCGCGCGGGCTGCCGCCGATGCCGCCACCGCTCGTTATCGCGCCGGCCGACCGCTCTCGCCGATCGATGGCTGTCCGATCGCCGTCAAGGACTGCATCGAGACGATCGACATGCCGACCCAGATGAATACCCCGATATTCAAGGGTTGGATGTCGGGACGCGATGCGGCATGCATCTATGCGCTGCGCCGAGGGGGTGCGGTCATTGTTGGCAAGACCTTCACCCCAGAATTCGTGATGGGACCACCCGGTCCCACCCGCAATCCGTTCGACTTGAGCCGCACGCCTGGTGGCTCGTCGAGCGGCTCCGGGGCGGCGGTCGGGGCCGGCATGGTGCCGGTCGCGATCGGCAATCAAACCGGCGGATCGCTCATTCGCCCGGCCTCCTTTTGCGCCAATTACGGTTTCAAGCCGACCCATGGCGCGCTCAACATCGGCGGCATGCATCAGATGGCGCCGAGCCAGGATCATATCGGTCCGATGGCGGCAAGCCTGGCGGATGCATGGCTGACGGCGCAGGCGATCTCCAGCGTTGTGGGCGGCTCGGGCGGACATCCGGGACTGACCGGCGGACCTGACCTTCCTGCGCCCACGGCGCCGAAGCGCCTTGCGCGGCTCGCGACGAGGGGCTGGCAGGAACTCGACCGTCCGACAGTTATGGCGTTCGAGCAGTTCCTGGGCGGTCTGCGGGAGGTCGGCGTTACACTTGTTGACGCAAGTCGCAGTGATGCAGTCGCCGAACTCGAGCAAATGCTGCTCGACGTGACCGACATCTTCGACAACATCCTGACTTACGAGGCGCGGTGGCCGATGATGGCCTATGCCGAAAGTAATCCGCCCGACGCCATGAGCGAACGGTTGCGCCAGCGCATAGCGCGCGGGTTCGCCATGACACAGGCCGATTACCGTAAGGCGCTCAGCCGCCGTGATGCGATCAGGCGGCAAGCCGCCGAGATCGCGTCCGGCGTCGATGGTTTCATCACGCTCGCTTCGAGCGGCCCGGCGCCGGTCGGCCTCGACACGACTGGAAGCCGGCACTTTCAAATTCCCTGGTCGATGGTCGGTGGTCCAAGCCTCAGCCTGCCTCTGCTCGCGGTCGACGGACTGCCGGTGGGTGTGCAGTTGATGGGCATGAATGATACGGACGAACGGACAACCGCAATCGCCCACTGGATCGATGCGCAATGGGCCGCCTGATCAATGCGGATGCAACTGAGACTAACGGAGATTCGAAATGCCGGATGCAATCACAGTCACCACCGATGCTCTGATCACCGCGCATCGCAACAAGACCCTGATCCCTTCGTCGCAAGCGCCGTCGCTGGCAAAGCTTGAGGACGCCTTTGCGGTGCAGGAGCGGGTCACCACCGGCCTGGGCGCGAAGGTCGCGGGCTGGAAAGTCACGCGTGCGCCCGACGGACCGCTGGTTACGGCGCCGTTCTATCAGCATGCCTGCGTGCCGAGCGGCTCGTCTTGGACCATGCGCAAGGGCGGCATGATCTGGGAGGTCGAGATTGCGTTTGAGCTGAAACGCGATCTCCCGGCGCGTCCCGACAAGCCGTATACCCGCGAGGAAGTGATGGTCGCCATCGGTACGGCGCTGATTGGCATCGAGATGGTCGGAAGCCGGTTCGACAATCCCGATGCTGTCTCCTTCATCACTCTGCTTAGCGACAACCATGGATGCGCCGGCTACGTCACCGGCACGCGGCTCGCGAACTGGACCGGCATCGATTTCCGGAAGCTGCGCTGCACTGTCCGCATCGATGGCAAGCAGGTGTTCGACCAGGTCGGCTCGCATCCCAAGGGTGATCCTCTCAAGTCCCTGGTGGACTATGCCGGCGCGCAGCACGAGCGGCTGGGCGGTCTGCGTGCGGGGCAGATTATCACGACGGGAAGCTGGACCGGTGTGACGCCGATCCATCAGCCAGCGGAGGTTGCCGGTGAAATCTCCGACATCGGCACTGTCTCGGTGCGGATCATCCCGAACTAAACAGCTTCATGGATTTTGAGGAGCGAACATGTCTGACAAAACTCCTGTTTCGGCGCGAGATCGCGTAAGGCCGTTTGTCCCGAAGCTCGCGGAAATATCCGACAAGGTGTTGTACGGAGATATTTGGGAGCGGCCCGGTCTGTCCAAGCGCGATCGCAGCCTGATCGTAATCGCAGCGCTCGTCGCGACCTATCGCCCCGATCAACTGCGAAGGCATCTCGAACGCGCGGTGACTCACGGAGTCACCAAGGACGAAATTGGCGAAGCGATCACGCACCTCGCCTTCTATGCGGGCTGGCCGGCGGCGATGACCGCCGCGCAGATAGCGGTCGAAATCTTCGAGAAAAAATAAGCGGTCCCGTGGGACTGCGTGCATTCGGGTATGAAAGAGGCAAGTGATGAGTCAGGAGTTTTATCGTCTCACCGCGACAGAGGCCGTCGCCCAGATCCAAAAAGGCACCATCTCTTGCGAGGCCCTTGTCCGGTCCTGCCTCGACCGCATTGCGGAGCGCGAGCCGAGCGTCGCAGCCTGGGAATATCTCGATGCCAGGCATGCGTTGGCGCAGGCGCGCGAACTGGACCGCGGGTCCACGAGAGGGCCGCTTCATGGCGTCCCGGTCGGCGTGAAGGACATTGTCGACACGGTCGATATGCCCACCACCTACGGATCGCCGATCTACAAAGGCCATCGTCCGCAGCGCGACGCCGCGAGCGTGGCGATCACGCGCGCTGCTGGCGGCGTGATCATGGGCAAGACGGTGACCACCGAATACGCATTCCGCTACCCCGGAAAGACCGGGAACCCGCATAACATCCAGCATACACCCGGCGGTTCCTCCAGCGGCTCGGCGGCCGCCGTCGCGGACTTCATGGTCCCGTTGGCACTCGCGACGCAAACCGGAGGTTCGGTCATCCGGCCCGCCGCATATTGTGGCTGCTACGGCTACAAGCCGACCCTCGGCACCTTCAGCTTCGCTGGTATCGGGCACCTTTCGGAACGCTTCGATACACTCGGCGTCATGGCGCGGTCGCTTGAAGATGTGGTGCTGTATCGCTCCGTGCTTCTGCACCTCGAACACAAAGCGGACACATCAGCGCCGGACAAGCCGCCGACGATTGCGTTCTGCCGGACGCCGCGATGGGAAGAAGCCGACAAGGCGACGAAATCTGCACTCGAACAAGCGGCCAAGGATCTGAGCCGAGCCGGCGCAAAGGTTTCCGACCTGACACTGCCGGCCGAGTACGGCATGCCGTTGTTTGACGCCATGTGGCTGGTCACGCTGTTCGAGCTGACACGCGTCCTCGCGCCGGAATGGCACGGGCATTGGGATGGCCTGTCCTCCGCCATGCGAGAGCAGGGCATCAAGCTGGGGCGCGATCTGACCTTGGATCGTTATATTGCAGCGATGAAGTTCATTGACCGCTTGCGCAGCGAAATCGAGGGCCACCTCGAGGGTTACGATATCGTTCTGACCGCACCGGCGGTCGGGGAAGCGGATGTGGGACGGAATTTTACCGGCTCGATCGCATTCTCTTATCTCTGGATGGCGTTGGACATGCCGTCCGTCACGATCCCTGCCTTCAAGGGCCCGGCCGGGCTGCCGATCGGCGCTCACTGCGTCGCGCGCCGGTATGACGACGAAAAGCTGCTCCACCATTTGCGTTGGGTGGTGCGCCATCTCGTTTGAGACGGAGATTCCATTCTGGGAGCGTGTCGATGCCGTTATTGAGCGTCAATGGCGTGGATATTTATTACGAGCAGTACGGCGAAGGGCCGCCGCTTGTTCTGTGCCACGAATTCGCCAGCGATTATCGCGGCTGGAAAAATCAGGTGAACTATTTTTCGAGGCGCTACCGCGTCGTCACCTACAATCACCGGGGCTTCCCGCCTTCGGCCGTTCCGGCGCGGGATTCCGACTACGAGCTGAACAATCACGTTGAGGATCTGCGCCAGCTCATGCTTGGGCTTGGTTCCGACAAAGCTCACATCGCCGGGTTCGCCAGCGGTGCGCATGTCGCCCTGCACCTCGGACTTGCTTATCCGTCGATGGTCAAAAGCCTGGTGCTCGGAGGCGCAGGTTCGGGTCTTGGAAATCCGAGATTCTCGGAAGTCAGTGCGCGGTTTGCCGACAGGATCGCGACCGTCGGAGTTGAAGCGCTGATCGACAATATTGGCGCTGCGCCGCACCGCCTCGCCTATCGCCGGAAGGACCAGAAGGGTTGGGAAGAGTTCCTGAACGGAATGCGAAGCTACTCCCCGGTCGGCGCTGCTTCCGTCATGAGAGTATCGATTGGCCGGCGGAAGCCGGTTTCGGCACTTGAGGTCGAGCTCAAAAAACTGGACGTGCCAGTGTTGGTCTTGCTGGGTGACCAGGATCTCCCGGCGCTCGAATCCAGTCTGTATCTGTCACGCACGTTGCCGCATGCGGGTTTGGCGATCATCCCGATGAGCGGTCACACGGTTTATCTCGAGGAACCTGCATTGTTCAATCAGTTAGTCTCCGAGTTTCTCGCGAATGTTGAAAACGGCCGCTGGGGTACCTGGTCGGTTTGAATGCAAAAATCCCACCGTCCGCGAAGAGGGGACCGTCCCCATCGGCGAGCTGATTCTGACCAGGGAAACTCTCTCAAATCTCCTGGTACAAAAACAACCGGTCAGGTCACTTTGGCAAGAGACCGATGAGTTCGGGCCTGGCTGCAATAGGCTACATAGGCATTCAAGACTCCGCGAAGATGCGCCGCGCCCATGACCACGGCATGGTCCAGGCGTTCGCGCCGAATCGAGCCAATCGGCCGTTCCGCATAGGGGTTCTGCCAGGGTGGCCTCGGGGCGATCGGATGGTCCGCCCCGAGCTCCGCCCCGCTGGCCTGATATTGCTCCGCCGTTGACAGCACCGCCGGCGCGGATGTCATCTATGGCCTGGCCGGCGACGACACCATCAACGCAGGCGGCGGCGACGACACGGTTTTCGGCGGCGCGGACGACGACGATATCAGCGGTGGCGCCAACAATGACATCCTCAATGGCGGCCCCGGTGGCGACGATCTGACCGGCGGCGCCGGCGCCGATATTTTCCGCTTCTACCTGGCGGCGGAGTCGAACGCGGTGGATCGCGATCGAATCCGGGATTTTTCATCGGCGCAAGGCGACAAGATCGACCTCAGCCTCATCGACGCCAACACCATCCTCGGCGGCAACAACGATTTCACCCTGAGCGCGAGCTTCACCGGCGTTGCCGGCCAGCTCATTCACGGCGCCACCGCGACCGGCTATCTCGTGCAGGGCGACGTGAACGGCGACGCGGTGGCGGACATCGTTTTTCAGGTCGATCTCGTCGGAACCAGCAGCCTGACCGCGGCCGACTTCATCTACTGAGCCCCCGTTCCCGCCGCACGGGGCCGCCTACACCGTGGCGGACGGGAACGTGGACCACGACAGCGTGACGATTGACGTGG
>CAZIVY010000437.1:0-7280 GCA_964542505.1 uncultured Rhodospirillaceae bacterium | reverse complement strand
GGTGATGAGGTCGCCCTCCATGCCCACCACCTCGTGCATGCTCACCAGGCGCCGGCGGCCGTCGCTCATGCGCTCGAGCTGGATGACCACGTCGATCGCGGAGGCGATCTGCTCGCGCATGGCGCGCGGCGACAGCTCGAGACCGGCCATGCCGATCATCTGCTCGAGCCGGCCCAGCGCGTCGCGGCAGGTATTGGCGTGAACGGTGGCCATCGATCCCTCGTGGCCGGTGTTCATCGCCTGCAACATGTCGAAGGCCTCGCCGGAGCGAACCTCGCCCAGGATGATGCGGTCGGGGCGCATGCGGAGCGCGTTCTTCACCAGCAGGCGCTGGTTGATTTCGCCCTTGCCCTCGATATTCGGCGGGCGCGTTTCCAGACGCACGACGTGAAGCTGCTGCATTTGCAGTTCGGCGGCGTCCTCGATGGTGACGATGCGCTCGCGCTCGTCGATGGCGGCGGAGAGCGCGTTGAGCAGCGTCGTCTTGCCGCTGCCGGTGCCGCCGGAGATGAGAACGTTGCGCCGCGACATCACCACGCCCTTCAGGACCGCCGCCACCACCGCCGGAATGCTGCCATTGGCGGTGAGCTTCGACATGTCGATGGGGGTGGCGGCGAACTTGCGGATCGACACCACCGGGCCGTCGATGGCCAGCGGCGGGATGATGGCGTTGACGCGCGAGCCGTCGTGCAGGCGCGCGTCCACCATCGGCTGCGATTCGTCGACGCGCCGGCCGACCGCCGACACGATCTTGTCGATGATGCGCAGCAGATGCTTGTCGTCCTTGAACTGCACCGTGGTCAGTTCCAGCCGGCCGCCGCGCTCCACGAAGACCTGGCGGTGGCCGTTGATCAGGATGTCGCTGACGGTGGGGTCCTTGAGCAGCGGCTCGATCGGGCCCAGGCCCAGGATCTCGTCCAGGATATCGCTGACCAGCTGGCTCTGTTCCATCTGGTTGAGCGGCGTGCCCTCCTGGCGCATCAGTTCGCGCACCAATTCGCCGACGCTCTGGCGAAACTCGTCGGGCGACATCTTGTCGATCACCGACAGGTTCATCGAATCGAGCAGCTTGCGGTGCAGCGTCACCTTGAGTTCGGTGTAGCGCGGCGCCTTGAACGCCGGGGTGGCGCCGTTGAAACCGGTGGCCGCCGCCGGTGCGGCCGCTGGCGCCGGCGCGGAGGGCGCGGTCTTCGCCGGGGCGGCGGGCGCCGGCGCGAAAGGAGCCGCCGTTTTGGCCGGCGCGGACTTGGCGCCGTTGCTGCCCGTGATGATGCGGCCGAACATGCGCTGTCCTCCCTTAGGCCGTCGCCGGCGCGGCGGCGTCGAGGGCGGCGGATGCCGCCAGTTTTTCGGCGACGTCGCTGAACATGGCCTCGACGTCTTTCTCCACCCGGCTGCGGCGCTCGATGGCGGCCAACCCCACGCCGCGGTTCAGCGCCTCGCTCACCAGGCGGTAGTTGTCGGCGATCTGGTGGTCGAACGAGCGGCCGAGCGCCTTTTCGGCGTCCTTGACGTGCGCCGAGCGGCCGAGACCCCAGCCGCCCTCGTGGCGGTTCAGCACCAGCTTCAGCGGGATGCCGTCCAGCCCCTGTTCGCGCAGCGTCGCCAATTGCCGGCCCGTATGGCGCACGCTGGCCACCGACAACTGCGTGACCAGCATCAGCAGGTCCGAGCGTCGCAGGACTTCGTAGCTCCACGCCGTCCACACGCACGGCAGATCGATCAGCACCACGTCGTAGCACTGGCGCGCGATCTCGACGCATGCGGCGGCGAATTCCGGCGCCACCGAGTCCATGGGCATGATCGACGCCGGCGACAGCAGCACGTCGAGGCCGCTCTTGTGATGCGCCATGGCGCCTTGGAGCAGCGAGCGGTCGAGGCGTTCCGGCGAGGCCAGAAGGTCGGCCAGGCTGGCTTGCGCCGCGAGGTCGAGATAGATGCCGCAGGTTCCGAACTGGAGGTCGAAATCGAGCAGCGCGACGCGCCGGCCCGAAGCCGCCCCGGTGCGGGCGAGAAGGCTTGCCCCCTCCACCGCCAGCATGCTGGCGCCGACGCCGCGCCCGCCCTTGAGCAGGCTGATCACGCGGCCGCGCCGTTCCGGCGCCGGCGCCGGACCGCGGCGCTGGCGGGCGGCGTGGCCGAAGGCGGCGATCATATCCTCGGAGCGCCAGGGGTGCGGTAGCACGTCGATGACGCCGAGCCGCATCAGGTCGCGCACCTGCGTCACCGTCACGTCGCGCGCCGTGACCACGATGGCCTGGTCGGGGAACTGCCGGCCGAGGCGCTGGACGAGGGCGGCGCTCTGATCGTTCTCGCTCGGATCGAGGTCGAGCAGCAGCATCTCCTTGGCCCCCCGCTGGCCCAGATCGATGGGCAGGCTGCCGGGAGCGGCCTGCATCACCCTCAGCGGCGTGCCGTTCAACCCCTGCCAGGCGTGCCGCAGCGCCGCTTCCGCGTCGCGCGTGCGCACGATGGCCATGACATTGATTCCGGTTTCCATGTTTTTCACCTAAGGATCTTCGGTTGTCATGGTGGTGGCGAAGGCCGGCAGGTTGAACGAAAGTATGGTCAAGCCGGGAGTGATGGGCACGAACGCCAGGCCCTGCAGTTCCACCGTCACCATCGGCAGGATGTCGGGGCCGATCGGATTTCCGGCCATGCCCAGCCCCGCATGACGGTAGGTGACGACGACGTTGGCGGCGTTGATGCGGCCGTAAATCGTCCGCAAGCGGTTCACGATGTCCGTGAACCGGGTCATATCGAGCGTGTCTCCGCTGCAACCGCCGCTATCGCAGCGCACGGTCGCGACAGCGCCAACGGGGACCACGCGGCCGTTACCCTTGGCGGCGGCCAAACCGTCATAGTTGCGCAGGCCCGTAGCCACCAGTGGGGTGACCGCGGCGAGTCGCGCGCCCATCTGGGTCGCCTTAGCGGCGGAGTTGAATTCCCAGGCGATGCGGGCGAAGTCGACGATGCCGAACAACAGCATGAAGAATAGCAAGGACGTCAGCGCGAACTCCACGGTGCTGATGCCGGCTTGCTGTTGCCGCGCGGCGAAGGGTGGATTTCTAGTCACCGAGGTTCGCCTCGATGTGTTGGGCGCTCAGGGTAATGTTGGCGCCAAGTCCGAGCGGCAGGCTGTTGATCAGCGGGAAAGGAACCGTGGCGCTGAGCGTGATCCGCGGGAAAAAAGGCCGCAAGCGGCCGGTGTCGGGATACGCTCCCACCAAGCATGGCGCGCAATTGTAAAACCACGAATTATCCACGCACTCGATATTCACTGTCAGTCCGCTGCCATCCCAATAGCTCACCAGGCGGTCCCCGGGACCAGCGGGTTCGGTGGGCTTGCCGGTGAAAGCGAGATTGCGGGCAATGTCGCTGTGTGTGGAATCGAGCACGATGCCGTTGTTGATGCCTTGCTGGGTGCACCGGACGGGAACGCGGCCGAGGAAGCGGGTGGCGGCGCGTAGCCCGCTGTTGATCGCCTGGTAGTCGAACAACATGCGGCCGAGTTCGAGAAGGCCGAAGGCCAGGATCAACATCAGCGGCGCCACGATGGCCAACTCCACCGCCGCCGTGCCGCGCTCGCGGCACAAGCGTCGTGATAGATGAGGAAGGGTGCGCATCGTCGCCACCTATTCCACCAGCCGCACGACGGGACGCATCACGCCCAGGCCAAAGCGAGGGGCGGGACCAACGAACTCCACGTAGAATTCCTGGTGCTCAATGGGGACGGCATGGCCGTTCGCGGCGCCCGCGACCGTGGCGACTCCCGAACGCTCAGTTAGAAACACCTCGACCCACCTGATGATGGCTGGCGGGTTAGCCGCGCAATTCACCACGGGAATCGTGAGGATGCGCCGGTCGGGCGTCGTTGCGCCACTCGTCAAACCGCCGATCTCCCGCCGATAAACGTCGAAGCGGCTGCAGTTGGTCTTGCCGCCGACGATAGCGTTGGTGCACGGGCTGCCGTCAGGGCGCGTCGCGTAGTTGCTGAGGCTCACGCCCGGGTGGTTCGCCGTCATATAGGCGTCGACGTTCCAGACTCCATTGCCGACGGCGTGGTGCCCGGGGGCGGCGGTAATCGGAATCACGCCCTGAGCGAAGACGACGTCGTCACGCGGAAAAGATGCGGTTGCCCCGGCAGCCTGGTAGTGGAGGTTGGTTGCCACTGGCGGCTCGTCCACGAAGGGCACGGTGTGTCCGGCTGGATAAGGGGCTCCAAAACGCATGTTGATGCCGTCGCGCACTATAGCGTAGGCGGTGTGGGCTCCCGATGTCTGGAACGGAGGTCCACCGAGGAGGTTGCAGACTTCGTTCGGCGAGTCGCGCCCCATGGCGTCTCGCACCCTGTTGGCGTCCGGCGTTCCGCTCACCGGCATGAGGACGCCGAAATTGACTCCCGTTCCGTTGCCGCTGTTCACCGGCGCCAGCATCATGCCGCGCCCGACCATGTTGCCGAGGAAGGTGGCGTTGTTGAAATTGAACGGCAAACCAAGCGCGCTGTTCATGTTGCAGATCATCAACAGTGGGTGCTGGCACACCAGGGTTTCGACGGTGGCTACGGCGCTGGCGCCCAGCGTCGCGCTGGTGGGCGCGCCGATCAGGCCGGCAAACAAAAAATTGATGGTGTGGGCCGACACCGTGACTCTGCAGAATCGGGGACTCTGCAGAATCGGGCGGTAGCAGCTATGGCCGGAATAGTTACGTCGAGCGCGGGACCACCGGGCACGGCGTAGAATTCCACCACTGTGAAATTCGGGTCGATGACGTTGGGGTCGCCGTCATTGGCGAAGCTTTGCTTGTTTCTAGCCAGCGCCCTGTCCGCGAAGAATGGAAATCCGAGTGCCGCGTCCTTTGCCTGCTGGGCCGATTGCGTCGTGCCATCGAGTTCGCTGGCGCAGGCCAGGGCCGCCGCGTCGGCGCCTTTTTGCAGTTGCGTTTCCAGGTTGTAGGCGCGCCCAAGGTCGACGGCGAGCGCCCCCATGCCGGCCAGGACCAGAAAAAAGAGCGCGAGCATGACCGCGATAACGCCGTCCTCGCCGCCGCGCGGGAAGCACAACCGCGGCGACGCTCGCGCCGATTCCTGGGTGCGGCAAAGAGTCACGGCGCGCCCGCTATTTGCTCGTCTTGGTGGTCGATTCCGACTTGATTTCGGTCGGCTTGCCTTTCTCGTAGCGCTCCATGGCCCCGGCGGCGCGCGGACCCGACAACACCGGCTGTGTCTGGCCGTATTGCGGCGCCGGGTCGATGATGTGCATCATCATGTTGTGGCGCACGGCGGAACCGAAATCGGGGCTGAGCGGTTCGGAGGTACCGCAGGCCGTGAGCGCGGCGGCCAAGGCGGCGGCCAAGGCGGCGGCGGCGGCCAAGCGAACGGCGATGTCAGAGCGGCGCATGGTCCAATTCCCTATTTAATGATGTGGCCGTGCGGCCCATCGAGGCCGGCGGCGCCGGGCACCACGAGCCCCGCGCCGCTCCGCCCACCGGCGCGCCCGGGCTGCGCCCCCTCGTTGCGGCCGAACAGGAACAGCTCGATGTCGCTCGGCGGCGTGAAGCGGTCGGCGGGCGAGGCCATGGCCTCCGCCGCCGCCGGGCGCACCAGATGCGGGGTGACGATGATGACCAGTTCCGATTCGTTGCGGGTGAAATCGCTGCTGCGCATCAGCGCGCCGAGCACCGGCACGTCGCCCAGCCCCGGGAACTGCCGGATGGAGTCCTGGAAATCGCTTTGGATCAGCCCGGCGATGGCGAAGGACTGGCCGTCGCGCAACTCGACCGTGGTCTTCGCCCGGCGGGTGGTGAGGCCGGGAATGCGCAAACCGCCGGGCAGCGACACCGAGTTGGTGGGATCGGGGCGGCTCACTTCAGGGGCGACGACGATGTTGATCAGGCCGTCGCCGAGCACCGTGGGCGTGAAGGCCAGCGACACGCCGAAGGGCTTGAATTCGATGGTGATCGAATTGTTGTCGCTCTGCGCCACCGGAATCGGGAATTCGCCGCCGGCAAGGAAGCTCGCGGTGTCCCCCGAGAGCGCGATCAGGTTCGGTTCGGCCAGCGTGCGCACCATGCCTTTTTTCTCGAGGGCGTCGAGAACCACGCTCAGCGCCAGTTTGCCCGTGGCCAGCGACTTGCTGACGACGCCGAAGGCGGCATCGGGAATGCCACCGACGGTGCCGAGCGAGAACTTGTTGCCGATACTGAGATCCGAGGTGATTCCCAGTTCCTTGACCGCCGTCCGCTGCATCTCGGCGAAGCGCACCGCCAGCATGACCTGCTGGCTGCCGTTTACCGCCATGAGGTTCGTCACCTTGCCCGGGGCGAAGCGTTCCGCCACCGCCAGCGCCTGCGCCATGCGGGTGGCGTTCGACATCGCGCCGCTCAGCACCAGGGCGTCGTTCGCCGGGCGTATTTCGATGCGCTCGCCGGGCATCAGCTCGTTCAGCCGCCGCTTCAGGCCCTCGACGTCGTAGGTCACGACCAGGTCGACGACCGCTATCAGGCGCTTGTTCTTTTCGTAGAGCGTCAGCCGGGTGGTGCCCAAGCCCTTGCCCAGCACGTAGATCGAGCGGTCGGTGAGCGGCAGGACGTCGGCGATCTCGGCGTTACCCACCAGCACGTCGGCGAAAGGCGTCTCCAGCCGCAGCACCTGCGACTGATGCAGCGCCACCACGAAGCTGCCGCCGTGCAGCGAGCCATTGGCCTGCGTGACCGGGGCTTGCGCGCGCGCGTCCGGGGCGCCAATACCGCCCGCGACCGACGCCCCCGCGATCAGCGCCAGGACCAGCATGACGGCCCGGCGCGGAATCGATGCAAATTTTGCGCGCATCTTGACCTGTCTCCCCCCCTCGACAGCAGCGTTATCGGCGCGTGGAGACCCCGGACACTTCGTTCCGGGAATCCCGCGCCTATTTCTTCTTGCCGTCACGATTCTCCGCTGCTTCCTTCGTGACTTCGTAGCTGGCGGCCTTGACGCCGCCGCGATAGACGTTGACTTCCAGTCCGCCTACTGCATTCGGCGCGGCGTTCGCCGGCGCCGGGGCCGCGTCGTCCGCCTCATCGGGCGCCGCCTTGCCCGCCCTGGCGGATCCCAGGTCGCGCAAGCTCACCGGCCGTGGCGCCTCCGTCTCGACGCTGCCGGCGTTGCGCAAGGCCAGCGACAAGCTGCCCACCTGCTGCGCCAGGACCAGCATCTGCGTCTGCTCCGGCGTCACTTCCAGCGTCACCGACTTCGCCACTTGCGGCTTGTCCTTGGCCTGGTTGATCTCCTGATCCACCGC
>CAZIVY010000436.1:0-3263 GCA_964542505.1 uncultured Rhodospirillaceae bacterium | reverse complement strand
GATCGGGGCCACGAAGGGGTCCACCTGCGGCAATTCGATCACCGCGCTGGCCTCGTCCTTGACCCGGGCAATGCCGGTCTTGTCGGAGAAAAAGATCACCCGGCCGCCGCGCGCCACCACCTGTTGCATGTTGGACAGCGTCTTCTCGAACAGCGCGTCCGTGGGCGCGATGATGATGACGGGCACGCCGTCATCCACCAGCGCGATAGGCCCGTGCTTGAGCTCGCCGCCGGCATAGCCCTCGGCGTGGATGTAGGAGATTTCCTTCAGCTTCAGCGCCCCCTCCATCGCGATCGGGTAGCTGGTCCCGCGCCCGATATAAAGCGCGTCGCGGCTGTCGACCATGGCCTGCGCCAGCTCGCGGATGGCGTCGTCGTGGTGGAGCACCTCCGACGCCCGCGAGGGCACTTCCGCGATCGCCGCCGATAGCCGCGCCTCGGTGTCGTGGTCGATGGCGCCGCGCGCCCGCGCCACCGCGATCACCAGGCAAGCCAGGGTCACCAACTGACACGTGAAGGCCTTGGTGGAGGCGACGCCGATTTCCGGCCCGGCATGGGTCTGCAGCACCGCATGGGCTTCGCGCGCCATGGCGCTTTCGGCGACGTTGACGATGGCGAGCGTGTGCTGGCCCTTTTCCTTGGCGTAGCGCATCGCCGCCAGGGTGTCGATGGTTTCGCCCGATTGGGAAACGAACAGCGCCAGCCCGCCCGGGCTGAGCGGCGCGTCGCGGTAGCGGAATTCGGACGCGATATCGATTTCCGCCGGCAGCCGGGCGATCTGTTCGAACCAGTACTTGGCGACCATGCCGGCGTAGTACGAGGTGCCGCAGGCGACGATCGTCACCTTGGTCGGGCTGGCCAGGTCGAAGGCCAGCTTCGGCAATTGGATCGAGCGTGTCGCCGGGTTGAACATGGTGTTCAGCGTTTCCCCGATCACCGTCGGCTGCTCGAAGATTTCCTTCAGCATGTAGTGGCGATGATTGCCCTTGCCGATGGTGGCGCCGGAAATCGCGGTACGTTTTACCTCGCGCTCCACCGCGCGGCCCTCGGCGTCGTGGAAGACGGCCCCGCGGCGCGTCAGTTCCACCCAATCCCCTTCCTCGAGATAGGAGATTTTTTCGGTCAGCGACGCCAGCGCCAGCGCGTCCGAGCCGAGGAACATCTCGCCCTCGCCCCAACCCACCACCAGCGGGCTGCCGCGGCGGGCGCCGATCATCAGGTCGTGCCGTCCCTTGAACAGGATGGCGAGCGCGAAGGCGCCGTGCATGCGCTTCATGGCCGCGGCCACCGCCGCCTGCGGGGTCATGCCCTCGTTGATATAGCGGGTGACCAGATGGGCCGCGACCTCGGTATCCGTCTCACTGGCGAAGCGGTGGCCCAGCGCGCTTAGCTCCTGCGCCAGTTCGCGGTAATTCTCGATGATTCCGTTGTGCACCAGCGCCAGCTTGTCGGTGGCGTGGGGATGGGCGTTTTCCTCGTTGGCGACGCCATGGGTCGCCCAGCGCGTGTGCCCGATGCCGATGTCGCCGTCCAGCGGCTGCTGGCGCAGCTTGCTTTCCAGCTTGACGATCTTGCCCTCGGCGCGGCGGCGCTCGATGGCGCCGTTGACCAGGGTGGCGATGCCCGACGAGTCGTAGCCGCGGTATTCCAGCCGCTTCAGCCCGTCCACCAGCGAGGGCACCACGTCGCGGCTCCCCAATACTCCGATAATGCCGCACATGTCGCCCTCTACTCCTTGCCGCTGCCGTTCTTGCCCGCGCGCCGAGCCCGAAGCCGGGCCGCGCCCTGCGCGACGTTCTTTTGCGTTGCGCGCTCCACTGCCAGCGCGTCGCCCGGCACGTCGCGGGTGATGACGCTGCCGGCGCCGACGATGGCGCCTGGGCCCACCTTGACCGGCGCCACCAGCGCCGTGTTCGAACCGATGAAGGCGCCCTTGCCGATGCTGGTGAAATGCTTGCCGAAGCCGTCGTAGTTGCAGGTGATGGTGCCGGCGCCCACATTGGCCTTGGCGCCGACGCGCGCGTCGCCGATATAGCTCAGATGATTGACCTTGGCGCCGGGTTCGACGCGGGCGTTCTTCACCTCGACGAAATTGCCGATGCGCGCATTTTCCTCGATGCGCGATCCCGGCCGCAGGCGCGCATAGGGGCCGATCACCGCGCCGGCGCCGATTCGGGCGCCCTCGACATGCGAGAAGGCGCGGATGCGCGCGCCCTCGGCCACCGTCACCCCGGGACCGAACACCACATGGGGTTCCACCACCACGTCGCGCGCCAATTTCGTATCGATGCAGAACCACACGCTTGCCGGGTCGGTAAGCGTCGCGCCCCCGGCCATGGCCGCCGCGCGCAGGCGCTGCTGCAACATCGCCTCGGCCGCCGCCAGTTCGGCGCGGCTGTTAACCCCCACCACGTCCTCGGCCGCGCCTTCGACGGCGACGCAACCCAGCCCGCGGCGGCGCGCTACCGCCACCAGGTCGGTGAGATAGAATTCGGACTTGGCGTTGCGGTTGTCGATTTCGCGCAAGAGCTCGAACAGCCGCGGCGCTTCCGCCGCCATGATGCCGCCATTGCACAGCCTGACCGCCCGCTGTTCCGCGGTCGCGTCCTTGGCCTCGACGATGCGCTCCAGCGTCCCGTCGTTGCCGACGATCAAGCGGCCATAGGGACTCGGGTCGCCGGGATGGAAACCCATCACCGCCACCGCCCGATCCTTGCCCGCCCGCCGGGCCTTGACCAGATGGCGCAAGGTCGCCGGCCGCACCAGCGGCGTATCGCCGAAGACGATCAGCACGTCGCCGCGAAAACCCTTGAGCGTCGCCTCCGCCGCCCGCACCGCGTGCGCGGTGCCGAGCGGGCGCTCCTGCACCGCCGACTCCACGGGCAGGATCGCCTTGGCCACCGCGTCCATGCCCGGCGCGATCACCACCACGATGCGATCGGGCTTCAACGACCGCGCCGCGTTCAGCACATGGTCGATCATCGCCGCGCCCGCCAGGCGGTGCAGCACCTTGGGCAGCGCCGACTTCATGCGCGTCCCTTGGCCGGCGGCCAGAACGACAATGGCGAGTTTCCGCGACAGTTTCACCGCCCCCAACGCGCGCTACGTACCTTGTTGCGCCTATTGACCATGCTCGGACGCCGGCAACATTCCCGCCGCCGGCCCTCGTGCGTGGCATAATCCGGTTTCACATTCTATCTCAAGACCCTATATCAAGACCCGTTGCCGGAAACTTAACCTAGAAACCCGACCTTCACCCCACCC
>CAZIVY010000435.1:0-4605 GCA_964542505.1 uncultured Rhodospirillaceae bacterium | reverse complement strand
CCACCCCGGCGATACGTCGAGCAAGTTGGTGGACCCGAACTTCCAGGGCTCCGGCTTCAGCATCGCCGATGCCGGCGGGGCCTATCGCTTCCGCACCGTCAAGCCCGCCGCCTATGGCGCCGGCTTTGGCATGCGCACGCCGCACATCCATTTCCGCGTCGTCAGGTCCGGCGGCGGCGAGTTGGTGACGCAGATGTATTTCGCCGGTGAATCCCTGAACGAGCAGGACGGCCTTCTCGGCCAAATCCGCGATCCGGCGGCGCGCGCGGCGGTGGTCGTCGATTTCCGCCCTGGGGCCGACGGCGCGCCGACCGGAACCTTCGACATCGTTTTCGGTCCTTAGCGCCGCCTGACGCCGCCTCGCGGCGGTTGCGGCGGCCGCGCCGCGCCGCTACACATAGCGTCAAACAGAGGGAGGGAAAAAACATGGCCGCACGCAAGCGCCCCTTGCGCTCGACCCACTGGTTCGGCGGCGAGGGCAAGGACGCCTTCAACCACCGCTCGTGGATCAAGAACCAGGGCCTGCCCCACCATCTTTTCGACGGACGGCCGGTGATCGGGATCTGCAATTCCTGGTCGGAGCTGACGCCGTGCAACGCCCATTTCCGCCGCGTCGCCGATCACGTCAAGCGCGGCGTCTACGAGGCGGGCGGCTTCCCGCTTGAGTTTCCCACCATATCGCTGGGCGAAACCCTGATGCGCCCGACCACCATGTTGTTTCGCAACCTGATGGCCATGGACGTGGAGGAATGCATCCGCGCCAACCCCCTCGACGGCGTGGTGCTGCTTGCCGGCTGCGACAAGACCACGCCGGCGCAATTGATGGGCGCCGCGTCCGTCGATCTGCCCACCGTCATGGTGTCCGGCGGGCCGATGCTGAACGGCCGCTTCCGCGACATGACCATCGGTTCCGGCACCCATGTGTGGAAGTTCTCGGAAATGGTGCGCGCCGGCGAAATGAGCCAGGCCGATTTCACCGCCGCCGAATCCTGCATGTCGCGCTCCGCCGGCCACTGCATGACCATGGGCACCGCCTCCACCATGGCCAGCATGGTCGAGGCGCTGGGCATGGGCATGCCCTCGAACGCCGCCATCCCGGCGGTGGATTCGCGCCGCTACGTGCTGGCGCACATGGCCGGCCGGCGCATCGTCGAGATGGTGCGCGAAGACCTGCGCATGTCGAAGGTGCTGACCCGCGCGGCCTTCGAGAACGCCATCATGACCAACGCCGCCATCGGCGGCTCCACCAACGCCGTCCTGCATTTGCTCGCCGTCGCCGGACGCATGGGCGTGAAGCTGGACCTGGAGGACTTCGACCGCATCGGCCACCAATTGCCGCTGTTGGTCGACCTCATGCCCTCGGGCCGCTTCCTGATGGAGGATTTCTACTACGCCGGCGGCCTGCCGGCGGTGCTGCGCGAGCTCGGCGGCGTGATCAACCGCGGCGCGCTGACCGTGAACGGCAAGACCATGTGGGACAACGTCGCCGACGCCCCGTGCTGGAACCGCGAGGTCATCCGCCCCTTCGCCAAGCCACTGAAGAAGAAAGCCGGCATCGCCGTGCTGCGCGGCAATCTGGCGCCGGACGGCGCGGTGATCAAGCCCTCGGCGGCGACGCCGGCGCTGATGAAACACCGCGGCCGCGCCGTGGTCTTCACCTCCATCGAGGACTTCAAGGGGCGCATCGACAAGCCTTCCCTCGACATCGACGAAACCTGCGTCATGGTGCTGCAGGGCTGCGGCCCGCGCGGCTATCCGGGCATGCCGGAAGTGGGCAACATGCCCTTGCCGCCCAAGATCCTGAAACGCGGCATCACCGACATGGTGCGGCTCTCCGACGCGCGCATGAGCGGCACCGCCTATGGCACCGTGGTGCTGCACGTGGCGCCGGAATCGGCCGCTGGCGGCCCGCTGGCCCTGGTGCGCGACGGCGATATGATCGAGCTCGACGTCGCCAAGCGGCGGCTGCATCTGGACGTGCCGGCGGCCGAGCTCGACCGCCGCCGCGCCGCCTGGAAGCCGCCGGCGGCGCACACCGGCCGCGGCTATGTGCGGCTTTACGGCGAGCGCGTGCAGCAGGCCGACCGCGGCGCCGACCTGGACTTCCTGGTGGGCGGCTCCGGCGCCCCCATCCCGCGCGAGAGCCACTGACGGATTTGTTGCCGGGCGCCAATCGGCGCTATGATGCCCGTAGCCAAGAAAAAAGCGCAGGGGGAGCTGTAAGGGGATATGGCTAGCGTCGACATACGCGGCGCTCGCAAGCGCTTCGGCGCCACCGAGATCATTCACGGCGTCGACGTCGCCATTAGCGACGGCGAGTTCGCCGTGCTCGTCGGCCCGTCCGGCTGCGGCAAATCGACCCTTCTGCGCATGATCGCCGGGCTGGAGGAGATTTCGTCCGGCGAGATATCCATTGGCGGGCGGGTGGTGAACGCGCTCCCGCCCAAGGAACGCGACGTGGCCATGGTGTTCCAGAACTACGCGCTTTACCCGCACATGACGGTCGCCGACAACATGGCCTTCAGCCTCAAGCTCCGGCGCGCCGAGGCGGCGGTGATCGAGCGCCGCGTGCGCGAGGCGGCGGACATCCTCGGCCTGGTGCCTTATCTCGCCCGCTACCCGCGCCAGCTTTCCGGCGGCCAGCGCCAGCGCGTCGCCATGGGCCGCGCCATCGTCCGCGACCCGCAAGTGTTCCTGTTCGACGAGCCGCTTTCCAATCTCGACGCCAAATTGCGCGTGCAGATGCGGGTCGAGATCAAGGCGCTGCACCAGCGCCTGCGCACCACCTCGATCTACGTCACCCATGACCAGGTCGAAGCCATGACCATGGCCGACCGCATCGTCGTCATGCACGACGGCCGGGTGGAGCAGATCGGCGCCCCCCTCGACCTCTACGACAATCCGCGCAATCTATTCGTCGCCGGGTTCATCGGTTCGCCGGCGATGAACTTCATCCCCGGCACGCTCCGCCGCCAGGCCGAGCGGGTGTGGGTCGAGGCCGACGACGGCACCGCCTTGCCGGCGGCAGGCGCGGCGGGCGAGCACGGCCGGCGCGTCGTTTACGGTCTGCGGCCCGAACACATCGCGCTCGCCAACGGCCATGGCGGCATTTCCGCCCTGGTGTTGGTGGTGGAACCCACCGGCGCGGAAACCAACGTCGTCGTCGACATGGCCGGCTGCCAGGTGACGGCGGTATTCAACGAACGCCGCGCCCTCCGGCCGGGAGAGCGCGTCACCTTGACCTCGCCGCCGGGGCTTGCTCATCTGTTCGACGCCGGCTCCGGCGATCATTTGTAACGACCCGCGCCGCCGGATCGGCCGCGCCATCCAGGGAGGATAAACGATGAGCGAATTCACCAGACGCGACGCACTGAAGATCGGTGTCGGCGCCGCCGCGCTAGGCGCCGGCGGCAAGCTGATCGGGGGCGAGGCCATGGCGCAAGCCGGGCCTAGCCTGACCTACAATCTCGAGAAAGGCGCCGCCTTGCGCGTGCTTCGACCGTCCCGCTTCGTCCAGGGCGACGAGACGATGTGGCTGGAAAACACCAAGAAATACACCCAGGCCACGGGCATCGAGGTCAAGGTCGAGAACGAGGGCTGGGAAGACCTGCGGCCGAAATCGGCCGTCGCCGCCAATGTCGGCAAGGGGCCGGACATCGTTTTCGGCTGGTACGACGACGCCCACCAATACCCGGAAAAGCTGCTGGATCTTACCGATCTCGGCGAGTACCTCGATAAGAAATATGGCGGCTGGTACGACGTGTGCAAGAAATTCGGCATGCGCGAAGGCCGCTGGATCGCGTTGCCGCTGGGCGCCGCGGGCGCCCGCATCAACTACCGCAAGTCGGCCCTGAACGACGCCGGCTTCGCCACCTGGCCGAACGACCTGCCCGGCATGCTCAAGGCCTGCCAGGCGCTGAAGGCGAAGGGCAAGCCCGGCGGTCTGGCGCTCGGCAACGCCGTCGGCGACGGCAACACCTGGTGCCACTGGATCGTCTGGGCGCATGGCGGCCGCATGGTGGACGAACAGGACCGCGTGGTCATCAACAGCCCGGAAACCGTGGCCGCGCTCGAATACACCAAGCAGCTCTATGAAACGTTCGTGCCGGGCACGCTGTCCTGGCTCGATCCCGCCAACAACAAAGCCTTCCTCGACGGCCAGATCAGTTGGACGATCAACGGCATTTCCATCTACTACGCCGCGAAGAATTCGCAGGACCCGGCGATCAAGGCCCTGGCGGCGGACATCGAGCACGCGGTGCTGCCGGTAGGCCCGGTGGGCAAGCCGACGGAATTGCACCTCACCGTGCCGGCGATGGTGTTCAAGTACACCAAGTTCCCCAACGCGGCGAAGGACTACATCCGCTTCATGTTCGAGCGCGAGCAGTACGTGCCCTGGCAGGAAGCCTCCATCGGCTATTTCAGCCAGCCGCTGCGGGCCTATGAAAGCAGCCCCATCTGGACGGTGGACCCCAAGCACACGCCGTTCCGCGACCTGATGAGCCGCATGCAGTGGCCGAGCTATTCCGGCACGCTGGGCTACGCATCGGCGGGTGTGTTGGCCGATTTCGTCATGGTCAACATGGTGGCCCAGGCCGCGTCGGG
>CAZIVY010000434.1:0-3115 GCA_964542505.1 uncultured Rhodospirillaceae bacterium | reverse complement strand
AATTGGGACTTGCGCAACTACCACTTCTACAACCCCTACGCATTCCTCAATGGGCGGCTGGGTTTCGACATCGCCCCGGCGCAGCCCGCGACCTTCTACAACCCGCTGATGCATGTGCCCTTCTACCTGCTGGTGGAGGCGCTGCCCCCGCGCGCGGCGGGCTTCGCGCTCGGCACGCTGCAAGGCCTGAACCTGGTTCCGCTCGCCTTGATCGCGCACCGGGTGCTGGCGCTGCCGCCGGGGCGCGCCAGCATCGGCGCCGCGCTGTCGCTCTCCGTGTTCGCCCTCAGCGGCGCCGGATTCTTGAGCGAACTTGGCGCCAGCTTTTTCGACAATGTGCTCAGCCTGTTCTTCCTGGCGGCGGTGGCGCTGCTGCTGGGCGTGTCGGGCGGCCCGTTCGCGCCCTTGTGGCGGCCCTTTCTCGCCGGCGTCGCGGCCGGCCTGGCCGTGGGTTTCAAGCCCACCATGGCGATCTACGCGCTCGGCCTGGGCGTGGCTTCGCTCGCGCCATCGGTTCGTTGGCTGGTTCGTTTTGCAGGCGCCGGGACCTATGGATTGGGCGCCCTTCTGGGCCTGGGCTTGAGCGGCGGCTATTGGATGGCAGTGCTGTGGCGCCACTACGGCAACCCGATCTTTCCCCATCTGAACCACGTGTTCCGCTCCACCATGGCGCCCATGACCGCGCAACGGGACACCACCTTCGTTCCCGACGGCTGGTGGCGGGCGTTCACCTTCCCGTTTCGCTGGGCGCTCGACAGCCGCGTGGCGGGCGAAATCGCCTATCGCGATTGGCGCCTGCCGCTGGTTTACGCCGCCGTCCTCGCCGTCGCCCTGATCTTTGTTTTCTCCTGGTGGCGGCGCGATCTGCGCGCTCCGGCGCTGACCAGGCCGGAACCGGCGCGCTTGCTTTTGCTGCTTGCCGCCGTCGTCTACGCCTCTTGGCTGGCGTTGTTCTCCATCTACCGTTACCTGATTGGCCTCGAGCTGCTGGCGCCGCTCTTGCTGGTGGCCGTGATCGATCGGTTGCCGTTGGCGCGGCGCGGGCGCCTGGCGGTGCTCGCCCTTTCCTTTGTCGTCATTGTCGCCACGCTCCGGCCTGGCGACTGGGGGCGCGTGCCCTGGACGCCGGAGGGCGACTACATCGACGCGCGCGTCCCGGCGATCGAGCGCCCGGACGCGTCGCTGATCCTGATGAGCGGCTTCCAGCCCTTCGCCTACGTCATCCCGCGTTTCCCGCCCGCCATCCGCTTCCTGCGCGTGCAAAGCTTTTTCTCCTGGCCCACCGACGCCGATAATGGCCACAACCCGCTCATGCGCGGCATTATCGCCAATCATTCGGGGCCGATATTCGCGCTGTTCCACGACTACGAACAGCCGCTGGCGGCCGCCGTGCTGGCCGAATTCGACCTCGGCCTGGCGCCAGCGCCCTGCGCGCGCGTGCCCACGCGCTTCGAGCAAAGCCTGGTGCTCTGCCCGCTCCGCCGGCTCACGCTGGCTCTGGCGCCGATTGCCTTGGCCGACGCCAGGCGCTATCAGCAAGGTCGGAACGACCAGGCCATGACCGCACCGCGATGACCCCCGGACCCGAAAAGCGCGCGCCGCGCGTGGCCGTGCTCGTGCCCTGCTACAACGAGGAAGCGGCCATCGCCGCCGTGGTGCGCGATTTCCGCGAAGCGCTTCCGGCGGCGGCTATCTATGTCTACGACAACAATTCCCGCGACCGCACCGCCGAGGTGGCGCGCGCCGCCGGCGCCCTGGTGCGCGCCGAGCCGCTGCAGGGCAAGGGCCATGTGGTGCGCCGCATGTTCGCCGACGTGGACGCCGACATCTATGTGCTGGTGGACGGCGACGCGACCTACGACGCCGCCAGCGCGCCGGCCATGGTCGCCCGCGCGCTGGATGAACGCCTCGACATGGTGGTCGGCGCCCGCGTCAGCGGCGGCACCGACGCCTACCGCGCCGGCCATGTTCTGGGCAACCGCGTGCTCACCGGCTTCGTCGCCCGCCTGTTCGGCGAGCGCTTCACCGACATTCTGTCGGGTTACCGCGTGCTGTCCCGCCGCTATGTCAAGTCGTTTCCGGCGCTCGCCACCGGCTTCGAGATCGAGACCGAGCTGACCGTGCACGCGCTGCAACTCGCCATGCCCACGGCAGAAGTGGCGACCCCCTACCGCGCCCGTCCGCCGGGATCGGCGAGCAAGCTCAACACCTACCGCGACGGCCTGCGCATCCTGCTGACCATCCTGGCGCTGTTCAAGGACGAGCGCCCCTTGGCCTTTTTCAACATCCTGTTCGCGGGCCTAAGCGCGGCGGCGTTGATCGTCATCTGGCCGGTGGTCGTGACCTTTCTGGAAACCGGCCTGGTGCCGCGCCTGCCGACCGCGGTCTTGGCCACCGGCATCATGTTGCTGGGGTTTCTCAGCCTCGCTTGCGGCTTCATTCTCGACACCGTGACCCATGGCCGGCGCGAGATGAAGCGCTTGGCCTATCTTGCCGTGCCGGCGCGGCGCGAGGACGCGTGAAGCTGCCGGGCAGCCAGTTCCTGCGCTTCTGCGCCGTCGGGACGGTGGGCTTTGTCGTCGATGCGGGGTTGCTTTATGCGCTCATGCGCGGCGTCGGCGCCGATCCCTATTCGGGGCGGGTGGTTTCGTTTCTGCTGGCGGCCAGCGTCACCTGGGCGTTCAACCGTTCGTTCACTTTTCGCAGCCCCGCCCCCACTGGCGGGCAGCCGGGTTGGCGCCGGCAATGGAGCGACTATGTCGCCCTGACCGCGATGGGCGCGGCCATCAATTACGGCGTTTACGTGCTCTGCCTGCTCAATTCGCCCCTGATGCGGGCGGTGCCGACCCTGGCGGTGGCGGTGGGCGCTGTCGTGGCGCTCGCGTTCAATTACCTGACGGCGAAAAACCTGGTCTTCGCCCGCCGCGGTTAGATTACTCCCCACCCGTAGCGCGCGCCGGAACCCTGGCGCCGACGGCCGCCGACATTCCGCGCCGGCGCAAGGCCGGCAGCGCGTTGATCGACGCCATGACCGGCGCGGCCGCGAAGGGGAGCGACTGCACCACCATGACCGCCGCCCAGATCAGCGCTTCCGGATCGTCGCCGCCATAGACCC
>CAZIVY010000433.1:0-2988 GCA_964542505.1 uncultured Rhodospirillaceae bacterium | reverse complement strand
GACTTGCCGCGCCGGCTTGCATCAGCCGTCGAAGCGCCATGCCTGCCCCAGCCGCCGCATTCCAAGTGGTGGGCGCGGGAAGGATTGAACTTCCGACCCCTGCGATGTCAACACAGTGCTCTACCACTGAGCTACGCGCCCAAGCGAGGTTGAGAATGTACCCCGACCGGTAGCGGCCGGGGAAGCCACGCCTTGTATAAAGAACGCGCCGCCTTGGCAAGCGCGGAGAGACCTAGTGTTACGACTCTGACGGTTCGTTCCCGAACCGTCAGAGTCGTAACACTAGCAAAATCAAAACGATGTGTTGTGGTTCCAATGCGTTGATTGGGAATCAAGCGTTGAAACCACAACACTAGGTTCAGCCGGCGCCTTGCCGGCCGTCATGCCGTATTTCGTTGGCGCCCCTGGCCGGACTCGAACCAGCACGTCCTCGCGAACAACAGATCTTGAGTCCCCTCGACCGATATTCTCGATTGTGCTGCGTGGTCGAAAACGCCCGTAAATCCAACTGTTTGCGGCGCCCCTTAACGGTCAATATGCGCGGGTTCTTTCTGGAACGTTCGGTGAAGTTCTGGGCACGCTTTCACAGGAATTGCACATCGGTCTGACCGCCCTCGCTCGCGCGTAGTGGTCGCGAGCTTAACCCGGATTATTCGTCACGGGCATGATTTTGGTGCGGCGGAAGTAGCGTAATTCGTTGATTTTGTGTATGACTTTGGTGTTGGAGCAGAGTCGTTCACGCGCTTACGGAGCGCCGCACTTGGCATGGATGAAGATAGCCTTCTCCCGTTCGATCTTCCAGCCGTTTGCCGCAAGAAAGTGAGCGTCGCCTTCGACGGCGGGCGGCTGT
This sequence comes from uncultured Rhodospirillaceae bacterium, assembly GCA_964542505.1. Classification (GTDB taxonomy): domain Bacteria; phylum Pseudomonadota; class Alphaproteobacteria; order Ferrovibrionales; family Ferrovibrionaceae; genus CAZIVY01. The sequence goes on along the minus strand of CAZIVY010000433.1, from coordinate 2,138 downwards.
ACGCGGATGGCAAAATCGCGCGCAACATTGACCTCGCCCCTAAAGCCGCCCAGCGCATTGATCGCGTTGCGAAGGATTGAAATCGGTGGGGTCGTCATTCGCGTCCAACCATGATCCCGACCAGGATGTGGATTCACACGAGTAATCAATGAGATGCTTCAGTCTTGGCGGGGGTTACAATTGGGTGCGATCTTGCACTCATGAGCGACGAGGCCATGAAGGTGGCGCCACGGCCCGCGCGATTGGCGTAGCTCAACGGGGAGCTGGAGGGAGAGGAACCGGGGACGAACCTTGTCTGGCTCGCCCCCGTCGCCGGTCAGAACGGGTCCGGTGACACGTTTGGCAAACACGCCGGCCTCATCGGTATACGCTTCGCTGGTCGCGCCTGGCGCGGCCGGAAGGCCGCCGTCGTCCGCGGTCGATCCGCGCGCCATTGCCATGGGCGTCGCGCGAGACTCAAATAAAGAACAGCAACGTCAAACCGACCCCTCGGTCGGGGTTTTTCCCGAATTGGCCGCCGGCGTTGGGATTCTCGATGAGGTAGGCGGCGCCAGGGAAAAACAGGCCCGCTCTCACATCGGTCCCGAAACCCCTTATGCCGAACAGATTGCGAAACCCGAGAATAAGTTCGACTTCGGCGGTTGGCGCGGCGCTCGTAAAGCCGTTTTCGGGGACCGATTCGGCCAAGCCGCGCGGGCAGCCAATCAAATCAGGAACAGAAAGATCAGGCTGACGCCCCTGTCGGCGTTCTTAAAGAATCTGCCGTTGCCGTTGAAATTCTCGATGTCATAGGCGTCTCCGGGAAAGAACAATCCCGCCCTGATATCGGTGCCAAAGCCCCTGATGCCGAACAGGTTGCGAAGCCCGATGACAAGGTCGATTTCCCGGCCCAGGTCCGTGTCGGTTCGCCTGGGCGTGGTGATCTTGTTGATCGGGGCCGTTGGCTGGGCGCCGGCGAATATCTCCGTGGGCACGGGCTCGTCCATGCGGTATTGGTGGAAGACGAGTTCGGTGAACAGCCACGCCGCCGGCCGCGCGCCGACGCCGACGGTGTAGATCTCGATGTTCCTGAGTTCGGGATTGAAATATTCGCCATAGGTCCTGAATTGGGTGACGCCGGCGAATTTCCCTTCGTTCGTTTGCAGCCCGGTTTGGAGAAACGACTTGGCCGTCCTGTCATTCGCATTCACGTTTCTGTCGCCGCTACCGAAGGCATAGCCGAGCGTGATGCTCGGCTGCAGCGGCAAGTCCAGGAAACGATAGGTGCCGCCGACGTCATAACCGAATCCCTCGATCTTGTCCCCGCGCTCATCGAGATTCGGTTCTCTGCCGGCTCTGCCGCGGACAATTCCGAGGTCGGCCCAATAATTGAAGCTGTCGCTGGGCCGGCCCAAGGCGCGGAGGCCGAAGAAATTGGGCCGCCCCGTGTAGAGGGGATCGGCGGTCGCCCGCTCGTCGCGGCGCAGGATCGAATAGGCGGCGAATTGGTGGTCCTCGATGCCGCGATACTCGACATGAACCGCATGGTAATCGATCCGGCCATGCGGCACGCGAGACAGCGCGTCCAGATCCAGAAGGTTTTCCTTCCCCGTGAACAGGTCGATGTGAAAGTCGCCAGGCTTGATCCTGACATGGGCGGTATCGAGATTGGCGTCATAGAGCCAAAGCCGCCTGTCGGCGTAGGTCTGGCGTCCGGCCATGAACTCGACCGGAAGCCCCGGAGGCTTGACCCTGGCATAGGCCTGCTCGGCGAACAGGTGGTAGTTTCTCCTATCGTCCCTGTACTTAACCTCGTCCAGCGCGTCCGGCAGAATCGTTACCTTTTCCTGCTTCAAGCCGTACATCCGCTCGAGCGACACATCGAGCCTGGTCTCGAGCCAGTCGGTCGGCCGGTAGGTGACGCCTCCGGTCAGAAGCGGCGTCGTGCTGACATCGCGGTCGGTAAGGCCGTAATTGAGGTCAAGATTGTTGACGTAGGTGAACTTGAGCTCGCCGGAGTAAAAATATTGGAACTCGAGAAACTGGGGCACTGGCGCGGGCGGCGGCCCACCGCCCGGCGCCGGTTTCGCCGAAGGCAAGGTGAACTGGGCGACCTGGACAGCCGAATCGCCGTCCCCAGCGGGGGAATCGGCTGCTTC
>CAZIVY010000432.1:0-2811 GCA_964542505.1 uncultured Rhodospirillaceae bacterium | reverse complement strand
GGCGCCGCGCTGGCGCTGGCCGCGGCGCTCGCGCTGCTGGCGGCGGCTTGCGCGCCGCTGGCCAACGGCGCCAGGACGGGCAATGCGCCGGCGGCGGCTTACAAAGGCGTCGACGGCAACTTTGCCGGCAGCTATCTGGCGGCCCGCTCCGCCCGCGGCGCCCGCGACATGGAAGCGGCCTCGGCCTACTTCCTGCGCGCTTTGGCCGTCGATCCCGACGATTCGCAACTGCTGCGCCGCGCGTTTGTCGCCACCCTGGCGGCGGGAAAAATCGACGAAGCGGCTCGCCTTGCCGAACGCCTGGCGAAGCTTGAGCCCCGCGACGGCTTGGCGAAGGTCGTGCTCGCCACCGTGGCGGTGAAAGCCAGCGACTTCAAGAAGGCGGCGGCCCAAATGGCGGAAACGCCGGAAATGGGTTTCAGCTCGCTGATCGCGCCCCTGGTGGCGGCCTGGGTCCAGCATGGAGGCGGGCAGAAAGACGCGACAGCGGAACTGTCGCGCCTGGCGCCGGGGACGCCGCTGGGACCGCTTTACCGCTACCACGCCGCGTTGATTCACGAACTGGCGGGCCGCCCAGCGGAGGCGGAGGCGCAGCTCCGCGAGATACTCGAACGCAACCCCACCGGCACGCTGCGCATGGTCGATGCCCTTGGCCGGCTGCTCGAGCGCCAGGGACGCCGCGACGACGCGAAGAAAATTTACACCGATTACCTGACCCGCCAGCCCGACAATCCCGTTGTGTTGGCGGCCATGCAGCGCGTGATTCAAGGGGCGACGCCGCAGCCGCTGATCGGCGACGCCGCCAGCGGACTGGCCGAGGCTTTTTACGGGACCGCCGCCAATCTGAATCGCGACGAGTCGGGCGAAACCCAGGAAGCCTATCTGCATCTGGCGCTGTACCTGAAGCCGGACATGGACGTGGCGCGGATGCTCCTCGGCGACATCTATGAGAATCGGCGCAACTGGGAACAGGCGATCCAAAGCTATCGCGGCATTCCCCGCGCCTCGCCCTATAGCGAGGTCACGCGCATTCGCCTGGCCTGGGCCGCGAACGAATTGGGCCGCCCCGATGAGGCCATTGCGGCCTTGCGCGATGTCGCGTCGGGGGACGGCGATCGCACCGAGGCGCTGGTGACGCTGGGCGACGTCTTGCGCGCCAAGGAGCGTTACCTTGAGGCGGCGGCGGAATATGGGCGCGCCATCGAGCGGGTAGGCCGCCCGGAAGAGCGCCACTGGAGCCTGTTCTACGCCCGCGGCATCGCCTTCGAGCGCGGCAAGCAGTGGCCGCGCGCGGAAGCGGATTTCCTCAAGGCGCTGGAATTGCGGCCGGACCAGCCCCTGGTGCTCAACTATCTTGGCTATACCTGGGTCGACCAGGGCATGCGCCTCGAGGAGGCGCGGCAGATGATTCAGCGCGCCGTCGAGTTGCGCCCCAATGACGGCTACATCGTCGATAGCCTGGGATGGGTGCTGTACCGGCTCGGCCGCTTCAAGGAGGCCGTGGGTTTTCTGGAACGGGCGGTGGAGTTGCGCCCCGAGGACCCGCTCATCAACGACCATCTGGGCGACGCTTACTGGCGCGTCGGCCGCTTGCCCGAAGCGCGCTTTCAGTGGCGGCGCGCCCTCAACCTCAAGCCCGAGCCGGATCTCATTCCGCTCATCCGCAACAAGCTTGACGCCGGCTTGGCGGCGCCGTCCTCGGCGGCGGTGAAGCGATCCGGCCGGAATGGCGGCTGACGCGGACCGGAAGGAAAAATCGCCCCGCGACGCCGCGGTTCGCCGGTTTGCCGCCGCCAAGCTCAACCTTTACCTGCACGTCACCGGGCGTCGGCCCGATGGCTATCACGAGCTCGACAGCCTGGTGGTCTTTCTCGACCTGGGCGACAGCTTGCTGGCGCGCGCCGGCGCCGCCTTGTCGCTGGCGGTGGAGGGGCCTTTCGCCGCGCCCTTGACATCGGGGCTGGCAAGGCCTGAGGACAATCTGGTTTGGCGCGCCGCCCACGCGCTTGCCGCCGCCGCCGCCATCGAGCCGAAAGCGGCGCTGGTCCTGGAGAAACGAATACCCCTTGGCGCCGGACTTGGCGGCGGGTCCGCCGACGCGGCGGCGGCGCTGGCCGGATTAAGCGAATTGTGGCGGCTCGATCTGCAACCGGCGGTGCTGGACAAGATCGCGTTGCGCCTGGGCGCGGATGTGCCGGTCTGCCGGCAAACGCTTCCCCAGAACGTCGCCGGCATAGGCGAGATCGTGCGCCCGGCGCCGGCCCTGCCGCGCCTGCATTTGGTCGTGGTTTACCCGGGCGTGGCGCTGGCCACGGCGCAGGTGTTTGCCGGACTTGGGCGCCGGTGCACGCGCGCCGAACCCCTGCGCCATGCGCCTCGCGACGCGGCTGAACTCGCGGCGTGGCTGGCGCTCCACGCCAACGACCTGGAGGAACCGGCGGCGCGCCTGGCGCCGGTGGTCATCGAAGCCAAGGCCGCCTTGGCGGCGCGCTCGGGATGCTTGCTCAGCCGCATGTCGGGCAGCGGCTCCGCCTGTTTTGGCCTGTTTGCCGACACCGCCGCCGCCAAAGCCGCCGCCGCCGCCATCGCCGCAAGTCATCGCGAATGGTGGGTCGCGGCTTGCGGACTCGCGCGCTGATCGGCCGCCGCCTGCGCGTTCGTTAATTCTTGTTGACGCATTTATGCGTCGGGACGCCGGAGCGTTGCGGGAAGGATTCGCCGTCGCGGGTGTTATCTCCAGGGGCGCATCCGCTGTGGCGGTCCGGCGTCGACCGCTATTCATTCTTGACGGAGCATTCATCATGGCACATG
>CAZIVY010000431.1:0-5147 GCA_964542505.1 uncultured Rhodospirillaceae bacterium | reverse complement strand
AGCGAGATCGGCTCCTTGGCGATCTTCAGCACCTTGCGCACTTTTTCCAGCGGCATGCCGAGCTTGACCGCCAGTTCCTCCGGCGTCGGCTCGCGGCCGATTTCGTGCAGCATCTGGCGCGAGGTGCGCACCAGCTTGTTGATGGTCTCGATCATGTGCACGGGAATGCGGATGGTGCGCGCCTGGTCGGCGATGGAGCGCGTGATCGCCTGCCGGATCCACCAGGTGGCGTAGGTGGAGAACTTGTAGCCGCGACGGTACTCGAACTTGTCCACCGCCTTCATCAGGCCGATATTGCCTTCCTGGATGAGGTCGAGGAATTGCAGGCCGCGGTTGGTGTATTTCTTGGCGATGGAAATGACCAGGCGCAAATTGGCCTCGACCATTTCCTTCTTCGCCTCGGCCGCCTCGCGCTCGCCCTCGCGCACGGTCAAGCAGATGCGCTTGAACTCGCTGAGCGGCAGGCCGACCTCGGTCGCCACGGCGGCGATTTCGGCGCGGATGTTGCGGATATCCTTGGCGTGCTCGTGGGCGAAGTCATCCCAGCCGCGGCCCTTAAGCCGGCTGACGCGGCGCAGCCAGCCGGGGTCGAGCTCGTTGCCGAGATGGTGCTTGAGAAATTCGTCGCGCGGAATCCGGCGGCTTTCGGCCAGGCGCAAGAGCTTGCCCTCAAGCCCGATCAGCTTGCGGTTGAGGCGGTAGATTTCCTCCAGCAGGCCGTCGATGCGCGCGTTGCTCAGGTGCACCGACTCCATCAACTCCACCAGCTCCTGCCTCAGCTTGTCGTGGCGGCGTTCGGCCTGGGGCGTAAGCGGCTGGTGCTCGAGCGCCGCCTTCAGGCGCACTTCCTGGCTCTTGTGCAGCTTCTTGTAGTGCTGGGCCAGGGCGTCGAAGGTCGCCAACACCTTGGGCTTGAGCTCGGCTTCCATCGCCACCAGCGACAGCGCGTTTTCCAGATCGTCGTCTTCGTCGTCCACCACGACGCCGGGCGGCGGCTTTGCCTCGCCGTCGGCCTCGGCATCGGCGGCGGCAACTTCGCCCTCGCCGTTCTTGGCCGCCACCGCCACCACCACCACCGCCACCACCGCCACCACCGCCACCGGATTGGCGACGGCGTTCGGGGTGGGGGCGTTGGGGCCGCCGCCCATGGTGGCTTCGAGATCGACCGCGTCGCGCAACAGCATCTTGCCGTCGACCAGGGCGTCGCGCCAACGGATGATCGCCTGAATGGTCAGCGGGCTTTCGCAAATGGCGCCGATCATTTTCTGGCGCCCGGCCTCGATGCGCTTGGCGATGGCGATTTCGCCCTCGCGCGAGAGCAGTTCCACCGATCCCATTTCGCGCAGGTACATGCGCACCGGGTCGTCGGTGCGCTCGAGCTGAACCTCGGCCGGCTTGGCGGCGGCTTCGGGTTCTTCCTCGGCCTCGGCGGCCGGAGCGTCCACGGCTTCGGGCGCGTCCGGGGTTTCCTCGCTTTCCTCGCTGTCGACGACCGTGATGCCCATTTCGGACAGCATGGTCATGGTGTCCTCGATCTGTTCGGAGGACACCTGCTCGGGCGGCAGAACGGCGTTGAGTTCGTTGTAGGTGACGTAGCCGCGCTCCTTGGCGCGGGCCAGCATCTTCTTGACCGCGGCCTGGGACGAATCGAGCAGCGGGCTGTCGCTCGCCTCCTCGGGCTTGTCCGCCGGGTCGGCCGTGGCTTCGGCGGACGCCTGCTGCTTTACCGTCCCTTGAGCGCCCTTGCCGCCGCCCGCCGCCGTACCCTTGGCGTGGCGCGGCGCGGCGTTGTCACTTTTTCCTCGGCGACCGCTGCTGCTTCCCATGGTCCTCACTCTGTCTGCTCGGCCTCGGCGCCATGGCCAGCCTCGTGCTGAGCCTTGAGGTGACGCAAGCGCTGCAAGCTTTCCTCGCTCCAGTCTTGCGCCAATGCCTCGCCCGCGTCGCCGAACTCCTGCGCCGCATGGGCCCGGCGATGACGCACGAGAATGCTGTTCCACCCCCGTTCCGCGTCGGCGAGCGACGCATCGGGACGCAGATAGGGCTCCATATACTTGACGCCGGCTCCGACCAGTCGTTCCACCAGGCCGGAAAGACCGACCTCGCTCAAGTGGCGCTTGAGCCCCGCAGAGTCAAGGCCCGGGTGAATTGCGTGCTGATCTAGTATCGCGCCCCGCAGCCTGTCAAGGTCCCCGGAAAAATCCAGATGGGCAAGGATCTCGCTGTCGCGTTCGAGCAGGGTCGGATGATTGAGCACCAGTTGGAGCAGTTGCCGCTCGCGCCGGGCCTTGGGCAAGGGCAAGGGCGGGGCGGCGCCGGCGCCGGCAAAGCGCATCCGCCCGCCACCCCAGGCGGCTCCCGGCCGTACCGCCACCGGGAAGGCCCGCGACAGGCGGAGTTCGGCGTCCTGACGGTAATAGGCGCGCACACTCTCGTCGCCCACGGTGCGGATCAAGTCGAACAGGTTCTGGCGCAAGGCGGCGCGGCGTTCCGGCGTGTCGGCGGTATTGCCGGCGCCGGCCCGCCGCCAGAGAACGTCGGACAGCGGCAAGGCCGCCGCTACCACCTCGTTCATGGCCGCGGAGCCTTGCTGACGCACCAGGTCGTCGGGGTCCAGGCCCTTGGGCAAAAGAGCGAAGCGGAACGAACGGCCGGGCTTGAGCAGCGGCAGGGCGCGTTCGGCGGCGCGGAGCGCGGCGCGCCAGCCGGCGTCGTCGCCGTCGAAACAGAGCACCGGTTCCGCCGCCAGGCGCCACAACTCCGCCATCTGATCCTCGGTCAACGCGGTGCCCATGGGCGCCACCGCGTGCGCGATCCCGGCCTGAGCGAGGGCGATGACGTCCATATAACCTTCGGCGACAATGACCGTGCCGGCGGCAACCGCGGCCTCGCGCGCCAGCGCGAGGTTGTAGAGATGCCGTCCTTTGTGGAACAAAGGAGTTTCCGGCGAGTTAATGTATTTCGCCAACCCCTCCGCCATGGCCCGGCCGCCAAAGGCGATGATCCGCCCGCGCCGGTCGGCGATGGGAAACATGATGCGGTCGCGGAAGCGATCGAAGCTGGCGCCGCCGTCCTCGGGCTGCTTGGTCAGCCCGGCCTCCACCAAGGCCGTCTCGGTGAAGCCGCGCGCCAGCATGGCGTCCTTGAGGGCGGTCCGCGCGCCGGGGGCGTAACCCAGACGGAAGCGCGCCATGGTCTCGGCCGTCACCGCCCGTTTTTCCAAATAGCTTCGCGCCGCGCGCCCGATTTGGGCGCCAAGCTGGGTCGCGTACCAGCTTGCCGCCGTCTCCAGCACATTGGCCAATTGGGTGGCGCGCTCGGCGCGGGCGCGGTCGTCGGGGGTGACGGTGGGAAGTTCGATGCCGGCCTCGGCGGCGAGGCGGCCCACCGCTTCGGGGAACGACAGTCCCTCGCCCCGCATGACGAAGCCGATCACGTCGCCATGGGCGCCGCAACCGAAACAGTGGAAAAAGCCCTTGTCCTCGTTGAGGGTGAAGGATGGGGATTTTTCGTTGTGGAACGGGCAGAGACCCACATGCTCGCGCCCGCGCTTTTGCAGACGCACGCGCCGGCCCACGACCTGGGCCAGGCCGACACGCTCGCGCAACTCGTCAAGAAACGTGGGCGTAAAAACCATTGGCTCCGCTCCCGGCGAACCGGGGGACGTCAACTCAACATCGATTTTACAATACTGGACGCCTTGCCGGCGTCGAGGCGGCCGGCGTAACGCTGTTTCAGCGCCGCCATGACGCGCCCCATGTCCTTGATCCCCTTGGCGCCGATCTCGCCGACGATTTGCCGGCCGACGGCGCGGATTTCGTCCTCGCTCATCTGGCGGGGCAAATAGCCCTCGATGATGGAGATTTCCTCCTGCTCCTGGGCGGCGAGATCGAGCCGCCCGCCCTTTTCGTAGAGGGCGATGGATTCGCGCCGCTGGCGGATCATGGTCTGCATCATTTGCAGGATTTCTTCCTCGGCGACCCCTGCCCCGTCGGCGCGCGTGCGCGAGGCGATATCGCGGTCCTTGAGCGCGGCCAGAATCAGCCGCAAGGTGGAAATGCGGCGCACTTCCTTCGCCTTCATGGCGTCCTTGAGCGACTGCGACAAGATTTCGCGCAACATGGGAACCGGCAATGGCGCGGCTTGGGGGGTAGGGGCGGGAGTATATGCCATGGCGGTGGCCGAGGCAAACCGCGCGATTTATGTTAAGCCATTGAAATAGCGACATAAACTTACTTTGAGCGCGGCTTGACGAGGGCAAGGCATTTGCTATTGTTCCGCCGCCGTTCACCGACGCAGCGCCTCCGCGCGAGGTCCGAGCGGCCTGACCGACCGCGCCGCCGCCGGGCGGAAGGAGCCCCCTCGATGGCCGACGCCCCGTTCGCCGCGCGCCCCCCTGAACCGGGGATGACGGCGGCGTTGGTGCTGGATGACGGCGCGGTGCTGTGGGGTTGGGGCCTGGGAGCCGAGGGCGAAGCCGTGGGCGAGGTGTGCTTCAACACCTCGATGACCGGCTATCAAGAGATCCTCACCGATCCTTCCTACGCCGGCCAAATCATCACCTTTACCTTCCCCCACATCGGCAATGTGGGCACCAATCTTGAGGACATAGAAACCACCAATCTCGCGGCGCGGGGCCTGGTGCTGCGCGCCGATATCAGCGGGCCGTCGAACTGGCGCGCGGGCCAGCACCTCAACGACTGGCTGTTGGGCCGCGACCTGGTGGGCATCAGCGGCGTCGACACCCGGCGGCTGACGCGGCGCATCCGCGACGGCGGCGCCCCCAATGGCGTCGTGGCGCACCGCGCCGATGGCCGCATCGACGTGGCCGCCATGCTGGCCAAGGCCCGCGCCTGGCCCGGACTCACGGGCATGGACCTTGCCCGCGACGTCACCTGCCGGCAAACCTATGAGTGGAGCGAGAGCGGTTGGACGATGGGCCAGGGCTATGGCCGGCTGGAGCGGCCGCGCTTTCGCGTCGTCGCCATCGATTACGGCATCAAGCGCAATATCCTGCGCTGCCTGGCGGCGAGCGGCTGCCACGTCACCGTGGTGCCGGCCACGGCCACCGCGCCTGACGTGCTGCACCATCGGCCCGACGGGATTTTCCTCTCCAACGGCCCGGGCGACCCGGCGGCGACGGGCGA
>CAZIVY010000430.1:0-15304 GCA_964542505.1 uncultured Rhodospirillaceae bacterium | reverse complement strand
GTAGTCGATCAGGGTATTGAGGTTGTCGGCGGCCTGCGCCCACACGTCGCCGCCGCGCCCCCCATCGCCGCCATCGGGCCCGCCGCGGGGAATGAACTTTTCCCGCCGAAAGCCCACGCAACCGGGGCCGCCGGCGCCGCTTTGAACGTAGATTTTGGCCTGGTCGAGAAACTTCATGGGGCGTCGGCGGTCGTCTAACGGCGCATCGACCGCCATCATGCTTCAAGCTACGGCCAATTGGCGCCAAAAATCAATTGCTTAGCCAAATGCGCCGAGATTTTCCCCGGCCTGCGGGCGGCAATTCCGGGGGCAACGCGCCCCCAATCTAGTACCGCTTTCGCGAGTTCGTGAGTCGCGACACGCCACTCACGAACTCGCGAAAGCGGTACAGATTCAATAGGTTTGTACCCTTCATCCATGGTCCGCGCCCTGCGCGCCTTGCGCGCTATATGTTGGCGGCAACGCCGCCAGGGGCGCGGATCAGCGATGGCGGGTACTCGTCACGCTCCGAAACGAGCTGGCAGATAGGGCGTCAGGTCCACCGGCGGCAAACGGCTGGCAATGTGATCGGCGACCATGCGGCCGGTCATGGCGCCGCCGGTCAGTCCCGTCGGTCCATGGCCGAAGGCGCAGACCACGGCCGGCTGGCGCGCGAGCGGCCCGATCACCGGCAGCGAATCGGGCGTGGCGGGCCGATGGCCCATCCATGTGGTGTAGTCGGCGGGATCGACGCCGCGAAATACTTGCACACCCAGTCTGGCGAGAGCCGCGGCGCGCGATAGCGTTGGCGGGGCGTCGAGGCCGGCGATTTCCATGGTGCCGCCGATGCGCAGGCCCATGGCCATGGGCGTCGTCATGACCTTGGCCTCGGTGAAACGGATGGCCATGCGCGGCATGATCCCCGGTCGCCGCATCACGGCGTGGTAGCCGCGCAGGCTCTCGAGCGGGACCTTGGCGCCAAGCGGGCGCAGCAGATCGTTCGACCATGCGCCGCCGGCGATCACGACGCGGTCGAAGCGCGCCGGCTCCGCGCCGGTCTGAAGAATCGCGCCGGCGCCGGTCGCGCTTATTCCCGACACGCGCTGGGACAGGATGCGCCCGCCGGCGCGAACAAAAGTTTCGGCGAGCGCGCACACCAGGCCTTCGGGGTCCACGCAATGTCCCGAATCTGGCAAGAACACGCCGCGCGCATAACGCCGCGCCAAAGCGGGCTCCAATTGCCCGATCTCGTCGGCGTCGAGAATCTCGTGGCGCTCGCCATGGGTCCGGCGCAGCTCAAGCTCGGGCTGGCTGTGCACATAGCTCTCGTCGCTCTCGAAAACATACAGTTGCCCGGGGCGGCGCACGAGGTCCTCGGCGCCGGCCGCTTTGAGGAGCGGCGCATAGGACTCGAACACCTGGGAGTGAAGCGCGTGGAGCGCGTCGGAGTTGCGCCGGACGCGCGCTGGCGACGCGGCGGCGGCAAAGCGCGCCAGCCAGGGAAGCGCCGCGGACAGGCGCTTGGGGGCTATTCGCAACGCGCCGTCCCGTTCAAGGAGCCAGCGCGGAATCTTGCGCAGCACGCCGGGCATGGCGACCGGAACGCAGCTCCCGGGCGAGAGGCTGCCGAGATTGCCGAACGAGCAGCTTCCGCCCGGCGGGACGGGGTCGAAGATCGTCACCGCATGCCCATCGCGCTGAAGATAACTGGCGCAGCACACGCCGACGATACCGGCGCCGACGACGGCGATGTTCAGTCCCATGCCAGCGGCCTCCTACCCGCGGTCACATCATGCCTCGAGCCTTGCGCCGGCATGGGCCGCCAAGGCGCGGCGATAGACTAGCGCCGCGACCGCAAGATCGGCGAGCGCCATTCCGGCGAAGATGAACCCCGTTCGCTGGCGCGGGCCGGTGCGCCCAGGGTGACGGCCGGCGACGAGGCTGGCAAGGTCAGCCGGCCACGGCCCCGCATGCGCGAGCTTTCCGTCGGCGGCGATGACCGCGCTTTGCGCCCGGTCGTCGGTCGCCATGAGATCGAAGTCGCGGATCGTTTCCGGCCGCCATGACCGGCCAAGGTCGACCATCGCCGCGAAGGCGCCGGGCTTGAGCCAGCGGCCGTCGAGAAAGGGCGACAGCCCTTCCGCCGCCGGCACGCTGGTCACCACGATATCGGCGGGTTCGATCGCGTCTTGTACGTTGGCGCAGACGACGGGGCCAAGTCCCGCGGCGCGAACCGCGTCGGCGAAGGCCGCGACCGAAGCCGGCGTGCGGCCGAACAGCAGCGCGCGGTCCAGGCCCGGGAACATGGGCCGCAGCGCCGTCAGATGGCTCCGCGCTTGCAGCCCGGTGCCGACAAAGGCGATGACGCTGCTCTCGGCACGCGCCAGGCGCCGCGCCGCGATCGCCGTCATCGCCGCGGTACGAAGCGCCGTTATGCGGTTCCCCGCCAGCACCGCGACCGGCTGCCCGTGGGCGATGTCGCTCAGCGCGATGATGGCGTTGACATTGGGCAGGCCGCCGCCGCCGCGATGGGCCACGACGCCGGTCCATTTCACCAGCGCCAGGCCGAGCGCGCGGGCGGCGGCCGGCATGGCCTGGAAGAAATCGCCGGCGCGCAGCGGCAAATTAAGCTTCGGCGCCGTGAACACCTCGCCGGGCGCGAAGGCCAGCGCCTCCTCGATGGCCGCCCTCGCCGCCTCGGGCCCGACGCGCAGCCCCGCGATGTCGCGGTCGGAGAGGTAAAGCAGCGACGGCGCGGCCCCGGTCATCCGGCCTTGGCGCGCCGTGGCGGCAGGGCCGCGCGCTCGGCGCGCGCGCGGTGAGCGCCGGAAATCGCCCTGGCGGTGCGCGAGATCAGCGGCGCGAGGCGGGCGACGACCTGTTCCCGCGTCCAGCGCGAGGCCGGCACGGCGATATTGACCGCGCCGAGCACCTGGCCCGAACCGCCGAAGACGGGCGCCGCGGCCGATATGTCGCCGAGAAAGCATTCCTGGTTCGAGACCGACACGCCGTCGCGCCGCGCTACGTCGATCTCCTTCAGGATCTGGCCGAGGTCGGTCTTGGTGTAGGGCGTGAGGCGCGCGCGATCGGAGCGTTGCAGGATGTCGAGCGCCTGCGCGGGCGGCAGATGAGCAAGCATGACGCGGCCAGGGGCGGTGCAATAGGCCGGGAAGCGCGCGCCCACGGACACGTCCACCGAGACCGCATGCAGGCTCGGCAGGCGCACGACCCACACCACGTCGGTGCCGTCGATCTGCGTGAAGTTGACCGATTCCTCGCATTCCCGATGCGCTTCCCGCAGGTAGGGCATGGCGGCATCGATGGAAGTTTCGCTTTGCAGATAGGCGAAGCCCAATTGGAAGACCTTGGGCGTCACGTGATAGCGCTTGAACTCGTCCTTGCGCAAGTAACCGAGCGCCTCGAGCGTGGCGGTGAACCGCTGCGCCGCGCTCATGTCGAGCCCGGTGGCGCCCGCGATCTCGCCCAGCCGCATGGGCCGGCGCGCAAGGTCGAAGGAGGTCAGGACGCGCAAGCCCTTTTCGACCGAACCGACGAAGAGCGACGAAGGCTCGAACCGGCGTTTGGCCTTGGCGGGCAACGCCGCGGGCGAGGACGGCTTCGAACTCAAGGCGCGGTTGGCCGCGGGTCGCTTCATCGCCATGTTGACCGCCGAAAGGCACCTGCCTATGCTTATTACGATGTAGTTTTCCATATTAAAATGCAATAGTCGGCTTGATGGAGCGTGGCCGAGGGACGTGCGGGTGAGCGGGCTGGTCGTCGAGCGGGACGGAAACATCGCGGTCCTGGCGCTGCATCGCCCGGCGGCGCTGAACGCGCTCGACACCGCGTTGCGCCATGACGTGTGCGCGGCGCTGGGACGCCTGGCCGCCGACCCCGACATAGGCGCCGCCGTGCTCACCGGCAGCGACGAGCGCGCCTTCTGCGCCGGCCAGGATGTGCGCGAGAGCCAAGCGCTCGGCCGCGACGACGGCCCCCGATGGATGGAATCCTGGAACGCCTATTTTACCGCCGTCTCGTCGTTCCCCAAGCCGTTGGCGCAGGCGATCAACGGCGTCGCGGCGGGCGCGGGATTCGAGACCGCGCTGATGGGCGACGTGCGCGTCGCCGTCCCCCATGCGCGCTTCATCATGGCCGAGATCGACGTCGGCCTGCCGGCGGTCGTCGGCGGGTTCCTGCTGAAAACCCAAATCGGCCTGTCGCGCGCCACCGAGATGGTCCTTACGGGCCGCGCCATGCCGGCCGAGGAGGCGCGCCACACCGGCATCGTGCACGAGATCGTGGCGCCGGGCGATCTTCTGGCGCGGGCCAAGGCGCATGCGCGTGCGTTGGCCGCGAAGCCGCCGGTGGCGCTGTCGCTGACCTTGGGCCAATTCCGCGCCGAGTTCCGCCGCGGCCTGATCCAGGCCCAGGCGGCGGCTTCGGCCTATCAGAGCGAGGCCATCGCCACCGGCGAGCCGCAGCAGGCGATGGCCCGGTTTCTGGCGCGCAAGCGCGGCGGTTCACCGGGCCATCGCGGCCCGCCGCACGCTCAACACAAGGAACATCGCATGGGCAAGTTCATCAAGCTGGCGCTGGACGGCGAGGTCGCGGTCGTGACCCTCAACCGGCCGGAAGTGCTGAACGCCTGGCATTCGGCCATGCGGGTCGAGATCACCGAAGCGATGGGCAGGCTCAACGCCGATTCGGCGGTGAAGGCCATCGTCATCACCGGCGCCGGCGACCGCGCGTTCAGCGCCGGGCAGGACCTCAACGAGACCAAGACCTTCGACGCCACGCGCGCCGGCGAATGGATCGAGGAGTGGCGGCGCATGTACAGCGCCATCCGCGCGCTCGACAAACCGTTGATCGCGGCGCTGAACGGCGTCGCCGCGGGCTCCGCGTTCCAGGTGGCGCTGCTCGCCGATGTGCGCGTCGGCCATGCCGGCGTGCGCATGGGACAGCCGGAAATCAATTCGGGCATCGCCAGCACGCTCGGGCCTTGGCTGATGCGGGAGATGATCGGCCTCTCGCGCACCATCGAGCTCACGCTTTCCGGCCGCATGATGGACGCCGCCGAGTGCCACGCGATCGGGCTGATCCACAAGCTGGTTCCCAAGGACCATGTGGCGGCCGCTTCCCTCGACCTGGCGCGGGACCTGGCGGCCAAGCCGGCGGTCGCCATGCGGCTCGACAAGCGCCGCTTCCGCGAGGTGACCGAGGAAGGATTCAACGACGCGCTCGACTCAGGAATCCGCATCCAGAAAGAGTCGTACGCGAGCGGCGAGCCGCAGCGCGTCATGGAAAAATTCCTGGCCGCGCGCGGCAAGCGCAAGTCGGCTTGAACCCCATGACGCCGCGCCGCGCCGCATAGCCAGCGGACCCATTTTCTGCCATCGTGCGTCGCACGATGGCCAATCGAAGCGAGCCTAAAACCGAAACGCCATACCGACAGGGAGGACAACATGTCGATCTTTCGTGACCCCGAAGCACCGCGGACGCCGCCTTGCGCCCTTGAATTCAACCGCCGCCGATTCCTCGCCGGAACCGGCGCGCTCGCCGCCACCGCCGCCTTGGGCGACCAGGCGCTGGCGCAAACGGGCGACCGTATCGTCGTCGCCGATCCGGGCGGACCGTTCGGCCCCGCCTTCAAGGCCGCCTTCCACGACTCGTTCCGCGCCGACACCGGCGTCACGTCGGTGCAGATCGCGCGCGAGCACGAGCCGACGGCCCAGGTCGCGACCATGGTCAAGACCAACAACTACACCTGGGACGTCGTGACCCTGACGCTCTCGGCGCGCGACATCCTGCACGCGCAGGGGCTGCTCGAACCGCTCGACTGGAGCCTGCCGGACATGAGCGAGATCATGCCCGAGGCGCGGCACCCGGCGTGGATGGGCACCGACGTCTATTGCACCATCCTCGCCTACCGCAGCGACAAGTTCGGCGACAAGGGCCCGAAAAGCTGGCGCGAGTTTTTCGACGTGGCGAATTTTCCCGCCCGCCGCTCCATGCGCCGCAGCCCGATCGACACGCTTGAGATCGCCTTGCTCGCCGACGGCGTCGAGCCGGCGAAGCTCTACCCGCTGGACGTGGACCGCGCCTTCAAGAAGCTCGACCAGATCAAGAAGCACGTCAATGTGTGGTGGACCGGCGGCGCGCAAACGACGCAGTTGCTGCAAAGCGGCGAGGTCGATTTGTGCCAGACCTGGAACGCACGCGCCCAAACGGTGACCGACGCGGGCGGCCCGGTAAAGATCAACTGGAACCAGGGCCTCTACTCGATCGAGGGCTGGGGCATCGCGAAAGGCAACCCGAAGGCCGCGATCAGCAAGCGGTTCGTCGCCTATACGGCGAACGCCAAGCGCCAGGCCGCCTTCACCGAGCTTCTTGCTTACGGACCGACGAACCCGAACGCCTACAAGTTCATCCCCGCCGACACCGCCTCCAAGCTGCCGACGGCGCCCAGCATCTTCCCGAACATCATCCTGGCGAAGGAAGAATGGTGGGCGGCGAACCGGCAAAAGGCCGAGGAGCGATTCACCGCCTGGATGCTGACCTAGCACAGACGTTCGCAGATAAGTGAGCCACCCCCTCCCCAGCCCTCCCCCATCGAGGGGGAGGGGGAAAGCGGTCGTCGGGACTCAAAATTTCCTCCCCCCTTGCGGGGGAGGGCAAGGGTGGGGGGCGGCACGCAGCTCTGATCCGGATGCCAGTCCTTTTGCGATCCAGGCGCGCTTCGCCGGTCTTATCCCCTCAGTGTTCCCATGATCGCCAAGCTGAAGACGGTCGGGCTTTCCAAGTCCTACGAGTCCGTCGTCGCGCTGGCGGGCGCCGCGCTCGAAGTGCGGGAGGGCGAGTTCGTGACCCTGCTCGGGCCCTCGGGCTCGGGAAAGACGACGTTGCTGATGATGGTTGCCGGGCTGGTCCAGCCGTCGGCGGGCGACGTGTGGATCGACGGCAAGCTCTCGACCTACCTGCCGCCGCATCGGCGCGACATCGGCATGGTGTTCCAGAACTACGCCTTGTTCCCGCACCTCACCGTCGAGGAGAACATAGCTTTTCCGCTGCGCATGCGGCGCGTGTCCGAATCCGCCATCGGCCAGGAGGTGGCGCGAATCCTCGACCTGGTTCAGCTCCCGACGGTTGCCCGGCGCCTGCCGCGCGAGCTTTCGGGCGGACAGCAGCAGCGCATCGCTCTCGCGCGGTGCCTGGTTTACAAGCCGTCCATCGTGCTGATGGACGAGCCGCTCGGCGCGCTCGACAAGAAACTGCGCGACCAGATGCAGTTGGAGATCAAGGCGTTGCAGCGGCGTCTTGGCATCACCGTCGTCTATGTGACGCACGACCAGGAAGAGGCGATGACCATGTCGGATCGCATCTGCCTGATGAACCATGCGCGGATCGAGCAGATCGATACGCCCGAGGGCCTTTATTTCCGCCCGCGCAGCGTGTTCGCCGCCGACTTCCTCGGCGACTCCAACATCTTCAAGGGCCGCGTGACCGGCGGCGGCAGGGTGGAGGGCCCGGGCGGCCTTGCCGTCAAGGGGGCGGCGGCCGGCGCTGCCGCCGGCCCAGTCACCGCCATCGTCCGGCCGGAAAGCATGCGCGTGCTCGAACCCGGCGAGACGGCGGAAGGCGAGGCCGCCGGCAGCATCGAAAACGTCGTATTCGTGGGCGGCTTCGTGCGCCTGTTCGCGCGCCTCTCCGAGGGGACGATCCTGCAGGCGAAAGGCCCAACCGGGCCCGGCCTGCGGCTCCCCGCCCCCGGCCAGGCGGTGCGGCTTGGCTGGCCGGCGGCGGCCACGATCTTGATACCCGAGGGAGGGGCAGGGTGACCGCCGCGGCGGCGCCCGCGTTCCGGCCGCCGCCGGCGTGGCGCCGCTATATCGGCGTCGTCCCGCTCGTCCTGTTTCTCGCCCTGGTGTTCATCTATCCAATCGCCGACCTTCTATGGCTGAGTTTCTTCGACAAGGCCGGGAACGCGACGACCGAGCACTACCGGGCCGTGGTCGCGGTGTCGGTATGGCTCAACGTGATGGTCATCACGTTCAGGATCGCGGCGTGGACGACGCTGTTCTGCGTGCTGGCCGGCTATCCGGTCGCCTATTTGCTCGCGACCGCCAGCGAATCGACGCGCAACAAGCTCCTCATCTGGGTGATGCTGCCGTTCTGGACCAGCTTCCTGGTGCGCACCTTCGCCTGGATCGTGCTGCTGGCCCAGAAGGGCCCGGTCAACCGGCTGGCCGCCGCGCTTGGCCTAACGGAGACGCCGCTCGAACTCATCTACAATTTCACCGGGACGATGATCGGCATGGTGCACGCGCTGATGCCGCTGGCGGTGCTCACCATGCTGTCGGTCATGACCAACATCGACCCGCGCTTGCGCGGCGCCGCCGCCACGCTGGGCGCGCGGGCGGGCGAAACGTTCTGGCGCATTTATTTTCCGCTCTCGCTGCCGGGCGTGGCGGCGGCGGCGCTCATGGTCTTCATCACCGCGCTCGGCTTCTTCATCACGCCGGCATTGCTGGGCGGCCGGCGCGAGACGATGATCTCGCAAGTCATCATCATCCAGGTCCAGGACCTTTTGAACTGGGAGTTCGCCGGCGCGCTTTCGGTGGTGCTGTTGGCCGCGGCGCTGCTTATTTTCATCGTCTATGACCGCCTGCTCGGCCTCTCGACGCTGTCGGGCGAGGCGCGCGCGGGCGGCGGCGGCCAAACCTGGATCGGCCGTGGCGGCGCCATCGCCGGCGGGCGCGTGACCGCGGCGCTGGGCTGGCTATGCGACCTCGCCGAGCGCGGCTGGGAGGCCCTCCGCCCGCCGCGCGGCGATCGCGCGCGCCGGCCGATGGCGCGCGGGGCGCTGTGGGCGGTGGTGCTGACGATCATCGGCTTCCTGGTCCTTCCGGCGCTGATCGTCGTCCCGGTTTCGTTCACCGCTGGCCGCTTCGTCAACTTCCCGCCCGAGGGCTTTTCGCTGAAGTGGTACGCGACGTATCTCGAGTCGAGCGTGTGGATGGAAGCGACGCTGCGCTCCTTCGCCGTCGCCGCCCTGACGGGCGTGCTGGCGATGCTGCTCGGCGTGCCGGCCGCGTTCATGCTTGTGCGCTCGCGGGCGCGCGGCAGACCGGCGCTGCTGGCGCTGATCTTGTCGCCGCTGATCATCCCGCGCATCGTCGTGGCGGTGGCGATCTATATCGTGTACGCGCGCGTCGGACTGGTGGGAACCTCGGCCGGCCTGGTGCTCGGGCATACGGTTCTGGCCGTGCCCTATGTCGTCATCACCATGATGGCCGTGCTCAAGACCCACGACGAGCGGCTGGATCAGGCGGCCGCGAGCCTCGGCGCCTCGCCCTGGCGCACGCTGACCAAAATCACGTTCCCGCTGTTGCGCGGCGGCATGATCGCATCGTTCCTCTTCGCCTTCATCACCTCGTTCGACGAACTCACCATCTCGCTGTTCGTGAGCGGCGGCCTTGTGAGCACGCTGCCGCGGCAGATGTGGAACGACATGCTGTTGCAGGTGAACCCCACGCTGGCCGCGGTTTCGACGGCGATGCTGGTGATCATCACCGCCATCATTCTCGGCGCCGAATACCTGCGCCGCCGCGCCATCAAGGCCCAGGGGTTGCTCTAATTCGCGTAATCGGGTTCCTCGGCATCGAGCATTCGCTTCATCTCATCGAAATGCAGCGCGGCGTTGATCGGATTGAGCTTGGCGAACTGGCGCGCGGTCTCGGCGGCGATCGCGTCCGGAACGAGCGCCAATGGCTGGCCGGTGGCGAGGGCCACGACCTGCAACCGCGCCGCGCGCTCGAGATAGTAAAGGTCGTCGAGCGCGTCGGCGACCGTGGGTCCGACGACGATCACGCCGTGGTTCTTCATGAACAGCACGCTTTTCTCCGACAACGCGGCGGCGATCCGGTCGCCCTCGGCGCCGTCAAGGACCAGCCCGCGATAGTCGTCGTCGTAAGCAACGCGGTCGCGGAAGCGCAGCGCGTTTTGATGGCAGGGCAGCAGCCGCCCGCCCCGCACGCTGGCGATGGCCGTGGCGTGGAGCGGATGCGCGTGGAGGACGCAGCGGGCGTTCGGGTTGGCGAGATGGATGCGGGAATGGATGTGGAACGCGGTGTGGATGGATTGGGCGCCGTCAAGGCCGCGCCCCTCGGCATCGATCAGCGCCAGGTTCGAGGCCCGCAGCCGGCTGAAATGCACGCCGTGGGGATTGAGCAGGAAGGCGCGATTTCCGTCGACCGCCAGGCTGAAATGATTGCAGACGCCTTCGTGCATGCCGAAACGCACGGCCGCGCGGAAGGCCGCCGCGAGGTCGCGCCTGAGCAAATGAAGGTTTGGCGGCGTCGAACGCATGACCGCCAGCATAGACGCGGGGAAGGGCCGTGAACACCGTGTCCGAAGCGGCGCGTTCGCCGCTGCTGCCGCTGACCATTCGCGAGTTGATCGATCGGCGCGTGGCCGACGACCCAGGGTTCGTCTATTGCCGCTTCGGCGAGCAGGCGCTGACGCTGGGCGAGCTTGACCGGCGGATCAACCGATTCGCCAACGGGCTGCTGGCCCTTGGCATCAAGCGCGGCGACCGCGTCGCGGTCATGCTGCCGAACCATCCGGACTATGTCGTGGCGTTCCTCGCCGCGGCAAAGATAGGGGTGTGCCAAGTCCCGGTGAACAACAATCTTCGCGCCTCGGGCCTGGCCTATGTCCTGGAGCACTCCAGGCTGCGCGGCCTGATCGTCGATACCCGCTTCGCGCCGCAAGTGACGCCGGTGCTGAAGCCGGGGATGGCCGAATTCATCATCGGGCGCGGCGGCATCGTCGGGTCCGGGTTCGGCCAGGCGACGACCTTCGAGGAGGTGATCGAGCGCGGCGCGCCGACCAAGCCGCCCGTCGTCACGCGCCAGGACGACGCGCTGCTGATCAGTTACACGTCGGGAACGACCGGCGTTCCGAAGGGGGTGCTGGTCACGGACATGATGCTGCAGGCCTGCGGCTACGCCGCGACGACGGTGGCGGATGTCCGCCCCAAGGATGTCCTCTATCTATGGGAGCCGATCTATCACATCGCCGGCTGCGAGGTTTTGATCGTGGCCGTGCTGGAGCGCGTCACGCTGGCGCTGGCCGAGCGCTTCAGCGCGTCGCGATTCTGGAGCGAGGTGCGCGCCCGCGGGGCCACGCACATCCACTTCTTCGGCGGCGTGCTGGGGTTGCTGCTCAAGGAACCGCCGGGGCCCGGCGATCGCGACCATGGCGCGCGCATCGCCTGGGGCGGCGGTTGCCCGATTTCGATCTGGACGAAGTTCCAGGACCGCTTCGGCGTCCGCATCCGCGAATGCTACGGCATGACCGAAGCCTCGAGCTTCACCACCGTCAACACCGAGGAGAAAATCGGATCGGTCGGCAAGCCGCTGCCGTATTTCGAGGTACGCATCGTGGACGACGGCGGCCAGCGGCTCGGCCCCGGGCAAAAGGGCGAGATCTGGGTCAGGGAGACGGTTCCCGGCGTCATCATGACCGGCTATTTCGGCAATGCGGAAGCCACAGCGTCGGCGCTTCGCGATGGCTGGCTCCGCACGGGGGACCTTGGCTACGTGGACGACGAGGGGTTCCATTATTTTTCCGGCCGCAAGAAGGACAGCCTGCGCCGCCGGGGCGAAAACATTTCCGCGTGGGAGGTGGAGCGCGTGCTGAACGAGCATCCGGCGGTGGCGGAAAGCGCCGTGATCGGGGTCGACAACGAATTCGCCGATCAGGACATCAAGGCCTTTCTCCGTCTCAAGCCCGGCGAGCGCCTGGATGCGCTCGACCTCGTGGAATGGTGCGAGCCGCGCATGGCGCCGTTCCAGATCCCGCGTTTTGTCGCGTTCATCGAGGAGTTCCCGAAAACGCCGACCGAGCGCATCCGCAAGGAAATGCTGCCGCGCGCCACGGACGGCTGCTTCGATCGTGAAAAGTCCGGCTATCGGCCCAGTCTGTCCCGCCAGCGATAATAGACAATCGCCGGACCGAGAAACCACGGATTGCCGCGATAAAACGGGCGGGTCTCGAAGTCGAGGCCATCGAAGGCGGTCGCGCCTTCCCTCAAGCCCAGGACTTGTTGCCCGATGCGCGTGCCGAGATAGCCCGCCATGCCGACGCCCGAACCGCAATAACCCATGGCGTAGAAAAGACCGTCGTGCCGGCCCACATGCGCCAGCTCGTCGAAAGTGTAGGCGACGAAGCCGAACCAGGAATGGCTGATGCGGGCGCCGGCGAGTTCGGGGAACAGCCGCGCGAGCTCGGCATGCAGCCTTGGCCCGCTGATCCGCGTGTCGGTCTCGTTGCGCGACACCCGGCCGCCGAACAGGATTCGCCGCCCATCGGGCGAGGGACGGTAGTAATAGACGACGTTGCGCGTGTCACTGACGATGCGGTTCATGGGCATCAGCCGCGCCATGACGCCGGGCGCCAAGGGTTCGGTGGCGATGATGTAGCTGCCGATGGGAATCACGCGGCGTTGCAGCCAGGGCGTCAAGGCCCCGGTGTAGCCGTTCGTCGCCACGACGACGTTGCGCGCGGCGAGCGTCCCCTTGGGCGTATCGACGAGGAACCCGGCGCCATCGCGGCGGATCGCGGTGGCGGCGCAATGCGGGAACACCCGCGCGCCGGCCTGCCGTGCGCGGTCCAGCATGCCCTGGTGAAAGCGCGCGGGGTCGACCGCGGCGTGCCGCGTGTAGACCACGCCGCCGAAATAGGCATCGGTGCCGAGCTCGCGCCGCTGCTCGGCGCGCGGAATCAACCGGGCCTCGATCTCCAGGCCCTTGGGTTGCGCCGCCAGCCGCCGGGCCAGCGCCTCGTACTGGCCCGGGCTGTGCGCGGCGTGATAGCGGCCGGTGACGCGGAAATCGCAGTCGATCTTCTCGGCGGCGACAAAGTCCGCCACCCAGGAAAGCGAGTTTTGGCCTTCCTTCAGAAGGCCGAACGCGCGATCATTGCCGTGGCGCCGGGAAAGCGCATCGAAATCGGGTTTGACGCTGGTGGAAATCTGCCCGCCGTTGCGCGTGCTGCAACCCCAGCCCGCGTCTTCCGCATCCAGCACCACGGTGTCGCGGCCGCCGCGGGCGGTCTGCAGCGCGGCGCACAATCCCGTGTAGCCAGACCCGACGATCGCCACATCGGCCTTGGCGGGGAGCCTTGCGTCGGGCATGGCCGGCCGGGGCACGCGGTCCCACCAATAGGGCGTCGATTTGAAATCGGCGGTGAACAGGTCGGTCATCGCGCCTTGTTCCGCTCCGCCCCGCCTGCCCGCTTCTCCACGCAACCCACTCCCGAATTCGGCCCGAGCCCAAGACGGCATCATGATATGCCGAAAGCGGACCTTAGGTCCGCTTTCTGATCGCCGATCTCGTGCCCGCCGCCGGAAACGATTTTTCGGCCTAGGCGGCGCCGGCCCTCGCCGCCTCCGCGGGACCGGCGTCATCGTCCGCGATCACGCGCGCGGCCGGGAAGCGGAGCGTGACCGCGGTGCCCTTGCCAAGTTCGCTCGCGATCGCCAGCGCGCCGCCGTGCAACTCGATGAAGGCCTTGACCAGGGGCAGGCCGAGGCCGGTGCCCTCGTGTTTGCGCGACAACTCGCCGTCGACCTGACGGAAGGGCTGCAAGACCACGGGAATGTTCTCCTTGGAGATGCCGATGCCGGTGTCGGCGACCGTGATCTCCAGGTCCCCGCCGGGGAGTAGCGCGCCGGACACGGTCACCTTGCAGCCGGGCTGCGAGAATTTGATCGCGTTGGTCAGGAGATTGAGCACCATTTGCTTGACCTTGGTCTCGTCGCCGGTCACCCGCGGCAGCGCTTCCGGCAGGGCGTTGGTCAGGCTCACGCCCGCCTTTTGCACGCGTTCCGAGACCAGGCGCTCGCAGGTCGCGCAAACGTCGGCCAGGTCAACGTCCGATTCGCGCAGCTTCATCTCCCCCGCCTCGATCTTCGACAGGTCAAGGATGTCGTTGATGATCTTCAGGAGGTGCGTGCCGCTGTCGTGGACCATGCCCATGTATTCGTCGTAGCGGGCATTGCCGAGAGGCCCGAACGTATGCGCTTTCATCAACTCCGAGAAACCGATGATGGCGTTGAGCGGCGTCCGCAGTTCGTGGCTCATATTGGCGAGAAACGCCGACTTGGTCTTGTTGGCGGCCTCGGCCTCGTCGCGGGCGCGCCGGAGGTGTTCCGAGAGAGATTGCAATTCATCGCGCTGCTGCTTAAGCGCGTCGCGCACGCCCTTCAGTTCCGTGACCCGGTCGCGCAGATGCGCCTTCGCCACCTGCAATTCGGCCTCGCGGCGCTTGAGGTCGCTCACGTCGTTGTAAAGCAGAACCGTGCCGCCATCGCCGGTGCGCTTTTCGTGGGTCATGATCCAACGGCCGTCGCGCAATTCCCGTTCGCCCCTGAGTTCGGGTTTCTTGTGGGCCTCCAGCCGTTCGCGCAGGGCGCCGGCGACAGTGGCGGGATCGCGGCCCTCTTCTTCCTCCATCTCGGCCCGCGCGATCGCTTCATAGCTTGCGTTCGCCACGACAATCTTGTCCGGCGCCGAAAAATAACCCGGCAACTTGCTGTTCCAGGCGACGAGCCGGTCGCTGGCGTCGAACATCGCGAAACCCAAGGGCAGGCTGTCGACGATCTCCTGGCGGGTGCGCGCCTGGGCGGCGCTGGCGGCAAGCTCCGCTTCCTTGAGACGGGTGGTTTCCAGAATCACGCCGTTCCACACCACCGTGCCGTCGGGCTCCCGGTGGGGGCGGGCGATGGCGTGGGTGTACTTGGTTTTCCCGCTGGGCGTGACCAGGGTGGCCTCGACGTACCAGGGCGCGAGCTCGCGCGACGCGGCGATCAGGCGCTCGCGGAAACTGGCGCGATAGGCGTCCGAGTGGCAGCTGAACAAGGCCTCGGGATTGGCCACGATCTCATCGGGCGCGACTTCAAACAGATCGCGGGCGCTCTCGCTGATATAGGTGTAGCGGATATCGCCGTCGGGCTTGACGACACGCTGATAGACAACGCCCGGTATGCTCGCCGCGACCGAGCTAATGCGTTTTTCGGCGGACGTCAACGCCAGCAGCGCACGGCGCCGTTCCGTGGCGACGATGGCGATCGGCAGCAACTGGGCGACGGCTTCCCGTTCGCCGGCGCCGGGCGCCCGCGCCGTGGTGAAATAAAGGGTGAGGACGCCGAGAAGCTCGCCGTCCGGGCTGTGGAACGGCTGCGCCCAACAGGCGCGCAAGCCGTGATCCAGCGCCACCCGGGACCCGGCCGCGACGGGACTGGCGGCAAAGTCGGCGACGACGA
>CAZIVY010000429.1:0-1746 GCA_964542505.1 uncultured Rhodospirillaceae bacterium | reverse complement strand
CGCCGGCCCGGCATTCTATCGCCGGCTTTCGTGGATGACGGTTTAGCGAACGACGACCGATCCCCTACGAAAGTCGGTACCGACGCTATAGGCTGGTGCCCGGCGGGGCGGCATGATCATCCTTATCGACAACTACGACAGCTTCACCTGGAATCTGGTCCACTATCTGGGCCAGCTTGGCGCCGAGATGCGCGTGCACCGCAACGACCAGATCGCGGCCGAGGCGGTGCTGGCGGCGGGGCCGACCGGCATCGTGCTCTCGCCCGGCCCCTGCGACCCCGACCGCGCCGGCATCTGCCTCGATCTCATTCGTCTCGCCGCCGGCCGGGTGCCGGTGCTCGGCGTCTGCCTCGGCCACCAGGCGATCGGGCAGGCCTTTGGCGGGCGCGTCATCCGGGCGCCGCTTCCCATGCACGGCAAGCTGTCGCCCATCAGCCACCAGGGTCAGGGTCTTTTCGCCGGCCTGCCCCCGAACTTTCTCGCCACCCGCTACCATTCCCTGGCGGTGGAGCGCGCCAGCCTGCCCACCGCGCTCGAGGTCACCGCCACGACCGCCGACGGGGTGATCATGGGCTTGCGCCACCGCGCCTATCCGGTGGTGGGGGTGCAGTTCCATCCCGAGAGCATCGCCACCGAGCACGGCCACCGCCTGCTGGGGAATTTCCTGGCGACGACGTCGGAACCGCGCCGGAACGCCGCATGAGCCTCGACATCACGCAGTTCAAGTCCCTGGTGGCGCGGGTGGCGGAGGGCGCGCGCCTCAGCGTCGAGGAATCGCGCGCCGCCTTCGACATCATGATGAGTGGCAACGCCACGCCCGCGCAAATGGGCGGCTTCCTCATGGGCTTGCGCGTGCGCGGCGAGACGGTGGACGAAATCGCCGGCGGCGCCATGACCATGCGCGCCAAGGTGCTGGCGGTCGAAGCCCCGCCCGGCGCCATCGACATCGTCGGCACCGGCGGCGACCGCTCCGGCACTTGGAACGTCTCCACCGCGGCGGCGCTGGTCACCGCCGGCGCCGGCGTGCCGGTGGCCAAGCACGGCAACCGCGCGGTGTCCTCCAAGGCCGGGGCCGCCGACGTGCTGACGGCGTTGGGCGTCAACATCGATTGCGATTTCGCCCTGGTGCGCAAGGCGATCTGGGAAGCGAATGTGGGCTTCCTCATGGCCCCGCGCCATCACGGCGCCATGCGCCATGTGGGCCCTACAAGGGTGGAGCTCGGTACCCGCACCATCTTCAATCTCCTTGGGCCGCTGACCAACCCGGCGGGCGTGAAGCGGCTGCTGGCGGGCACCTTCGCTCCGCAATGGGTCGCGCCCATGGCCGAGGTTCTGGGCCGGCTGGGGGCCGAGCGCGCCTGGGTCGTTCATGGCCGCGACGGCCTCGATGAGCTGACGACGACCGGACCCTCGCTGGTCGCCGAGTTCCACCGGGGCAAGGTCACCAGCTTCGAAATCGGACCCGAGGCGGCGGGCATCCCCCGCGCCACGCTCGACGATCTGCGCGGCGGCGACCCGGCCGCCAACGCGCTCGCCATCAGCGCCTTGCTCGACGGCCACGCCAGCGCCTTCCGCGACATCGTGCTGCTCAACGCCGCCGCTGCCTTGACTATCGCCGGCAAGTCGCCCGACCTGAAGACCGGCGCCGCCCTCGCCGCCCAATCGATCGATTCCGGCCGCGCGCGCGCCGCCCTCTCCCGCCTCATCGCCATCAGCAACGAGCCGCCGCCAAATGCCTGACATTCT
>CAZIVY010000428.1:0-1785 GCA_964542505.1 uncultured Rhodospirillaceae bacterium | reverse complement strand
GTGCCGCCGGAGGCGTTGACCGCGCTCGCCGCCGCCGCCATGCGCGACATCGCGCATTTGTTCCGCCCCGGCCATCTGCGGCAATTGCGCGCCATCCTCGACGACGGGGAAGCGTCGTCCAACGACCGCTTCGTCGCCCTCGAAATGCTGAAAAACGCCAACATCTCGGCCGGCATGGTGCTGCCCTCGTGCCAGGACACCGGCACCGCCATCGTCATCGGCAAGAAGGGCCAGCAGGTGTGGACCGGCGGCGGCGACGAGGCGGCGCTGGCGCGCGGCATCTTCCGCACCTACACCGAAACCAATTTGCGCTACTCGCAATTGGCGCCGCTGGAAATGTTCCGCGAGGCCAACACCGGCACCAACCTGCCGGCGCAGGTCGAGCTCTACGCCACCGACGGCGACGAGTACAAATTTCTCTTCATCGCCAAGGGCGGCGGTTCCGCCAACAAGACCTTTCTCTACCAGCAGACGCCGGCGCTGCTGCGCGGCGACAAGCTGCTGGAGTTTCTCGACGCCCAGGTCAAGACGCTGGGCACCGCCGCCTGCCCGCCCTATCACCTGGCGGTGGTGATCGGCGGCTTGTCGGCCGAGCAGACCCTGAAGACGGTGAAGCTCGCCTCCTGCCGCTATCTCGACGACCTGCCGCCCGCGGGCGGCGCTTCCGGCCACGCCTTCCGCGACCGCGACTTCGAGGCCAAGGTGCATCGCCTGACCCAGGCGAACGGCATCGGCGCCCAGTTCGGCGGCAAGTATTTCTGCCACGACGTGCGCGTCATCCGCCTGCCCCGCCACGGCGCCAGCCTGCCCATCGGCATCGGCGTCTCCTGTTCCGCCGACCGCCAGGCGCTGGGCAAGATCACCCGCGACGGCGTGTTTCTCGAACAGCTCGAAACCGATCCCGCCAAATACCTTCCCGAACCCAGCGGCGAGGCCTTGGGCGGCGAGGTGGTGGCCATCGACCTCAACCGCCCCATGGACGCCATTCGCGCCGAGCTGTCGCGCCATCCGGTCAAGACGCGCCTCGCCTTGACCGGCACGCTGGTGGTCGCCCGCGACAGCGCCCATGCGCGCCTCGCCGACGCCCTCGACAGGGGCGAGGAACTGCCGCCCTACATCAAGAACCATCCGATCTATTACGCCGGCCCGGCGAAAACCCCGGCCGGCTACGCCAGCGGCAGCTTCGGTCCCACCACCGCCGGCCGCATGGACAGCTACGTCGAAACCTTCATGCGCCACGGCGGCAGCTTCGTCACCCTGGCCAAGGGCAACCGCTCCCGGCCCGTGACCGAAGCGTGCAAGAAATATGGCGGCTTCTATCTCGGCTCCATCGGCGGCCCGGCGGCCATCCTGGCCAAGAACAACATCCGCAAGGTGGAACAGATCGCCTTCCCCGATCTCGGCATGGAAGCGATCTGGCGCATCGAAGTGGAGAATTTCCCCGCCTTCATCATCGTCGACGACAAGGGCAACGACTTTTTCGCCAAGCTGACCTAGTGTTGTGGTTCCATCGCTTGATCTCCGATCATCGCATTGGAACCACAACACAACGCATTGGTTTCGCTGGTGTTACGACTCTGACGGTTGGGGGACGAAGCGTCAGAGTCGTAACACTAGCATCCGGACTCACACGTGGGCGATACGGCCCTCACGCTTCGACCCTCGCCGCCTTCGGCGTCTCGACAGCATGAGGGCCTCATCCTGAGCCGGCCGAAGGCCGTGTCGAAGGGTGAGGCCCGAGTCGCCCAATCACGAAAGCGGGTACTAGGACATGACCAGCGAGCG
>CAZIVY010000427.1:0-22603 GCA_964542505.1 uncultured Rhodospirillaceae bacterium | reverse complement strand
GCCGGCCTTGGTGGCGGCCAGCCAGGCGGCGACCAAGGCCGGGTTGTTCCCGGATCGGATCAACACCCGGTTGCCGGGCTTGACGCCATAGTTGTCGACCAGCGCGTGCGCCAGGCGATTGGACCAGTCGGTGAGTTCCTTATAGGTGCGCCGCCGCCCGTTGCCGATCAGGGCGACGCGGTCGCCGAATCCCTTTTTGACCATGCGGTCGGTGAGTTCGACGCCGGCGTTGAGAAATTCAGGGTAGCGGAATCGGGGCAGGTCGAGCAGCAAATCGGGCCACTCCGCCGCGGGCGGCAGGTTGTCGCGCGCGAAGCTGTCCACATGGGCGGAGGGTCCAAGCCCCGCCGCTCCCTTGCGCGGCTTTTGCCCCCCGGCGCCTTTCGGCGCCTGGCGCGGTTTAGCGCGCGTCTTTTTGGTCAAGGAGGCTCCTCGCGATAACGATTTTTTGGACATCGGAAGCTCCTTCATAGATCCTGAGCGCCCGTATTTCGCGGTAAAGGGTCTCGACCGGGTGGCCCGAGCGCACCCCGTCGCCGCCGTGAATCTGCACCGCCGCGTCGATGACGCGCTGCGCCGCCTCGGTGGCGTAGAGCTTGGCCATCGCCGCCTCGCGGCTGATGCGCTCCTTGCCCATGTCCTTCGCCCATGCCGCGCGATAGACCAGAAGCGCCGCGGCGTCGATGTCCACCGCCATGTCGGCGAGGTGACCCCGGACCATTTGCAGATTGGCGAGAGGCGCGCCGAAGAGCTGGCGGCCGGCGGCGCGTTGCAGCGAACAGTCCAGCGCGCGGCGCGCGAAACCCAGCGCCGCCGCGCCCACGGTGGGGCGGAACACATCGAGCGTCGCCATGGCGATCTTGAAACCCTGGCCCGGCTCGCCGATCAGCGCGTCGCCCGGCACCCGGCAACGGCGCAACGTGATCCGCGCCAGCGGATGCGGGGCGATTGTCCGCAATCGTTCGGCGATCTCGAAACCCGGAGTGCCGCCCGGCACGATGAAGGCCGAAATGCCCTTGGCGCCCGGCGCCTCGCCGGTGCGCGCGAAGACGACATAAACGCCGGCGATGCCGCCATTGGAGATCCACGTTTTTTCGCCGTCGAGCACATAGTCCTTGCCCTCGCGGCGCGCCGTCGTCGCGATATTGGCCACGTCCGAACCCGATTCGGGTTCGCTCAGCGCGAAGGCGGCAATGGCCTCGCCGCCGCGCGTGCGCGTGAGCCATTCCTGGCGCTGCGGCCCGCTGCCGAACAGTGAAATCGGCCCGGCGCCCAGCCCCTGCATGGCGAAGGCGAAATCGGCGAGGCCCGAATGGCGCGCCAGCGTCTCGCGCACCAGCGCCAGCGTGCGAACGTCGAGCCGGCCGGACGGATCGCCGGGGTCGGGCGCCGTGTGCGTGAGCCAACCTTCCCGCCCCAGCGCGGCCACCAGCGACCGGCAGGCCGCGTCCACGTCCCCATGATCGACGTCCGAAAGGTGCGCGGCGGCCCATGCCTCGATCTGCGCCGCCAGCGCGCGGTGGCGCGCCTCGAAAAACGGCCAGTCAAGGAAAGTCGAATCCGCCATGGTCTAGTTCCCCGCGAAGCGCGGCTTCTGCTTGGCGACGAAAGCGTCATAGGCGCGCTTGAAGTCGCCGGTCCGCATGCACAGCGCTTGCGCCTGCGCCTCGGCCTCGATGGCCTGATCGAGGCTCATCGACCATTCCTGATGGAGCATGGTCTTGGTCATCATGTGGGCGAAAGTCGGTCCCTCGGCGAGGCGGCGGGCGAAGGCCAGCGCTTCAAGGTCGAGTCGATCGGGCGAAACCAGGCGGTTGAAGAAGCCCCATCGCTCCCCCTCCTCCGCCGACATGGTGCGCCCGGTGAACAGCAATTCGGCGGCGCGGCCCTGGCCGATGACGCGCGGCAACATGGCGCACGCGCCCATGTCGCAGCCCGCCAGTCCCACGCGCGCGAACAGGAACCCGGTCTTGGCCTCCGGCGTGCCGAAGCGTATGTCCGCGCTGAGCGCGATCATCGCGCCCGCGCCGGCGCAGACGCCGTCGACGGCGGCGATCACCGGCTGCGGGCAGGCGCGCATGGCCTTGACCAAGTCGCCGGTGAGGCGCGTGAACGCCAGCAGGCCCTTCATGTCGCGCCCGATGAGCGGCCCGATGATGTCGTGCACGTCCCCGCCCGAGCAGAAATTGCCCCCATTCGAGGCGAACACCACCGCCTTGATGTCGTCCGCGTCCGTCAGCTTGCGGAACGTATCGCGCAACTCGGCGTAGGACTCGAAGGTCAGCGGGTTCTTGCGTTCGGGCCCGCCAAGGGAAATCACCGCCACGCCGCCCTCGGCCCGCCACTGGAAGTGCGCCGGATGGAAGTCGCGCAGGCTCATGGGCGCGCCTCCCCGCCGCGGACCGGCGGCGCGAGCCCGTCGAGAAACCCGATCATCGCCTCGACCTCCTTCTTATTGAATCCGGCGAGAAGTTCATCGACCCAGGTTTCATGCGCCTGGGCGATGGACGCGAAACGCGACTTGCCGTGCGCCGTCAAGCGTACCACGGTCGCGCGCCGGTCGGCGGAGTTCGCGGCGCGCGCCACCATGTCCTCGGTTGCCAGGCGGTCGATGATGCCGGTGACATTGCCGTTGGATACGATGAGAAAGCGCGACAATTCGGTCATCGTCATGCCGCCGCCCTTGCGCGCCAGCGCGGCCATGACGTCGAACTGCGGCAAGGTCATGCGGAAGGCGACGCGCAGCCGCTCGCGCAGCTCCGCCTCGATGGCGCGCGGCGCGCGCATGAGCCGCAGCCACAGGCGCAGGCGCTGCTTGCTCGCCGGCCGCGGCGTGCTTGGGCGTGGCTCTCGCGTAGCGCCGGTCATCCCTCGCTCCGGGGAACGGCGATCGCCTGGCCGGTGATCCCAAGGCTTGCCGGCAAGCACAGCATCAGCACCGTGGCCGCCACCTCCTCCGGCCTTACCAAGCGGCCGTCCGGGTTGTCCTTGGCCAGATCGGCCCGCACGCGATCGGGCGCGCGGCCGGTCTTTTTCGCAATGCCGGCGACCGCTTCCGCCAGCATCGGGGTTTCGGTGAAGCCCGGACAGACGGCGTTGACGGTAACGCCGCGCGAGCTGAGATCGATGGCCAGCGCGCGGGCCAGGCCGACGACGCCGTGCTTGGCGGCGCAATAAGGCGCCACATAGGCGTAGCCCTTGAGCCCCGCCGTCGACGCCATGAAGACGATTCGCCGCAGCGGCCGCGCGCCCTCGCCGCGCATGAGGTCGGGCAGCGCCGCCATCACGGTGGCGAACGCGCCGGTGAGGTTGACGTCGATCATCTGCCGCCAGTGCGCGAGATCGAGTTTTTCGGCGGGCGCGCTTTTCGCCGCGCCGGCATTGGCGATCACGATGTCGAGGGGGCCGTGCGCCGCGCGCGCCGCCGCGACCATCGCCCGGCAATCGGCCTCGCGGGTCACGTCGGCGACGATGGCCGTGGCGCGTTTCAGCCCGGCCGCGACCTCATCCAGCGCCGCGCGCCGCCGCCCGGCGATAGAGACCGCCGCCCCGGCCCCAGCCAGCGCCCGGGCGACAGCCGCCCCGATGCCGCTGCCGCCGCCGGTAACAAGGGCATGGTAGCCGTCGAGCGCGCTCATCACGTTTTCCCGGCCGTGGTTTCGGCGCGCGCCTTGAGCCGGTGCAGTTGGTCGCGCCCCGCGAGATAGGGCTTCGGCCACGTCGCGCCCCGGTAGCCGAGCTCGGCCGCCGCGTGCAATGTCCAATAGGGATTGGAAAGATGCGGCCGCGCCAGGCAGCACAAATCGGCGCGCCCGGCGATCAGGATCGAGTTCACATGGTCCGGCTCGTAGATATTGCCCACCGCCATGGTCGCGATGCCGGCCTCGTTGCGGATGCGGTCCGAGAACGGCGTCTGGAACATGCGGCCATAGACCGGCCGCGCCCGGGTCGAGGTCTGTCCCGCCGAAACGTCGATCACATCGACGCCCGCCGCCCTGAAAAGGCGCGCCATGGCGACCGCGTCCGCCGGCGCGATGCCTTCGTTTTCCACCCAGTCGGTGGCCGAGATGCGCACCGAAATCGGCTTCTCGCCGGGCCACGCGGCGCGCACGGCGTGGAACACCTCGAGCGGGAATCGCAAGCGGTTTTCGAGGCTGCCGCCATAGGCGTCCGTGCGCAGGTTCGTCAGCGGCGTCATGAACGCCGACATCAAATAGCCATGGGCGTAATGCAATTCGAGCCAATCGAACCCGGCGCGCGCCGCCATTTCGGTGGCGCGCACAAAGTCGTGGCGCACCTTGTCCATGTCCGCCCGCGTCATCGCCCGCGGCGCCTGGTTGGCCGCCGACCAGGGCGCCGGCGAGGGTCCCACGATCTCCCAATTGCCGCTGGCGAGCGGCGCGTCCATCGTCTCCCAGCCCAGTTGCGTCGAGCCCTTGGGGCCGGAATGGCCGAGCTGGATCGCCACCTTGGCGTCCGTCTCGGCGTGAATGAAGTCGACGATGCGCCGCCACGCCGCCTCGTGCTCGGGCGCGTAAAGGCCGGTGCAACCGGGGGTGATGCGCCCCTCGGGCGAAACGCAGGTCATTTCGGTGAAGACCAGGCCGGCGCCGCCCTTCGCCCGCTCGGCCAGGTGGACGAGATGCCAGTCTCCGGCCAAGCCCTCGGCGGCGCGGTACTGGGCCATGGGCGAGACCGCGACGCGGTTCGCGAGCTCGATTCCGCGCACGCGCAAGGGCACGAACATGGGCGGCCGCGGCGCCGCGGGCGTCCGCCCGGTCGCCTGTTCCTCGAACCACGCCTCGGCGTCCTCGAGCCAAGCCCGGTCGCGCTGGCGCAGGTTTTCGTGGCTCAAGCGCTGGGAGCGCGTGAGCAGCGCGTAACTGAACTGCACCGGGTGCAGATGGAGATAGCGCTCCACGTTTTCGAACCATTCCGTCGAGTTGCGCGCCGCGCTTTGCAGCCTGAGCACCTCGACGCGGCGTTCATCCTCATAGCGCTGGAAGGCGGCCTTCATGGTCGGTTCGCCGTGCAAACAGCGCGCCAGCGCGATGGCGCTTTCGAGCGCCAGTTTGGTGCCGGAACCGACCGAGAAATGCGCCGTCGCCGCCGCGTCGCCCAGCAGCACGACATTGCCATGGCTCCAGGCTTGGCACAGCACGCGGTTGAAATTGAGCCAGGCCGAGCCGCGCAAGTGGCGCGCGTTGGTCATCAGCCTATGGCCGCCAAGGATGCCGGCAAAGAGCTTTTCGCAGGCCGCCAGCGTCTCGTCCTTGTTCATGCGGTCGAAACCGAGGCCGCGCCATGTGGCCTCCGCGCACTCGACGATGAAGGTCGCGGTTGTGGCGTCGAACTGGTAGGCGTGCGCCCAGATCCAGCCGTGCGGCGTCTCCTCGAAGGCGAAGGTGAAGGCGTCGTCGAACTTCTGCCGCGTGCCGAGCCAGATATACTTGCAAGCGCGCACGTCGATGTCGGGCTTGAATGTTTCCGCGTGCGCCGCGCGCGCCTTGGAATTGACGCCGTCGGCGCCAACCACCAGGTCAAAATCGCGGTAGGGCGCGAGGCCGTCGAATTCGGTCTCGGACCGCAGGTCGACGCCCAAGGCCAGCGCGCGGTCTTGCAGGATGTTGAGCAGCCGCTTGCGCTCGATGCCGCAAAAGCCGTGGCCGCCGGAGCGCGTGACCGTGCCCCGGTAATGGACCGCGATATCGTCCCAATAGACGAAGGACTGGCGGATCGCCGCCGCGCTTTCGCGGTCGTTGGCCTCGAGGTTGCCGAGCGTCTCGTCGGAAAGAACGACGCCCCACCCGAAGGTATCGTCGCGCCGGTTGCGCTCGATCACCACCACGTCGTGCGCGGGATCGCGCAGCTTCATGCTGATCGCGAAATAAAGCCCGGCCGGACCGCCGCCGAGACACGCCACGCGCATGAACACTCCGCCCCCAGGGCCGCACCTGACGCGCATCTTGCCCGAAGCGGCGCTTTATTTCAAGTATAAAATATTCGTGTTTAAAGCATTTGTCGATTGGGCTTCAGGCGCTCGGCGCGGCGCGGCGGAACCCGGTCGAGGCCACCATCAGGTTGCGCGTGTAGTCGTCCGTCACCCGGCTCGCGGCCAGGTCGGTGGCCGACAAGAGCTCCACGGTCTGGCCGCGTTGCATCACCATCAGGCGTTCGCACATGTGCGTGACCACGGCCAGGTCGTGGCTCACCAGGATGAAGGTCAAGGCCCGTTTCGCGCGCAGCTCCTCCAGCAGGTTGAGCACTTCGGCCTGCACCGAGGCGTCCAGCGCCGAGGTGGGCTCGTCGAGCAGCAGGACTTGCGGCTCCAGGATGAGCGCGCGGGCGATGGCGATGCGCTGGCGCTGCCCGCCGGAAAGCTGATGTGGGTAGCGAAAGCGAAACCCGGTCCCCAGTCCGACATCGTTCAACGCCCGTTCGATGCGCTGCTCGGCATCGCCGATCTGGTGGATCGCCAGCGGCTCGGCCAGGATGCGATCGACGGTGTGGCGCGGGTGAAGCGAGCCATAGGGGTCCTGGAACACCATCTGCACCAGGCGGCGGAACGCCTTGCTGCCCGGCGGCGGCAAGGCCTGCCCGGCCTTGCCCAGCAGCCGCACCGTTCCCGAATACAAGGGCGCCAGCCCGCAAATGGCGCGCAACACGGTGGACTTGCCGGAGCCGGATTCGCCGACGATGCCGAAACTCTCCCCCGCGCCCACCCGCAACGAGGTATCCGCCACGGCCACGAAGCCGTCATAGACGACACGCAGATGTTGCGCCTCGATGCCGACCTGGCCGGCGCGCAAGGAGTCCGCCTGGCTCACGACGCCCATTCCGGCTGGCGGTCCAGGGTCGGCAGCGGATGGCGGCCGTCGGCCAGGCGGGGCAGGCAATTCAGCAGGCCCTGGGTGTAGGGGTGCTTGGCGTCCGCCAGGCCGCCGGCGGAGATCTCCTCGACCACGCGCCCGGCATACATGACCAGGATGCGGTCGCAGAAGGTCGATACCAGCCGCAGGTCGTGCGATATGAAGATCAGCCCCATGCCGCGCTCCACCACCAGCGCGTCCAGGATCGCCAGCACCTGCAACTGCACGGTTACGTCCAGCGCCGAGGTGGGCTCGTCGGCGATCAACAGTTCCGGGTTGGCGATGAGCATCATCGCGATCATGGCGCGCTGCCCCATGCCGCCCGAGACTTCGTGCGCGTAGAGCTTGAATACGCGTTCCGGCTGGTCGATCCGCACCGCTTCCAGCGCCGCCAACGCCTTGGCCCGTGCCTGCGCGGACGAAATTCGCGTGTGCGCGCGCAGTGTCTCGATTATTTGATCGCCGATGGTCATCACCGGATTGAGCGAGAATTTGGGGTCTTGCAGCACCATGGCGATGCGGCCGCCGCGCAATTCGCGCCGCTGTTGCGGCGTGCAGCGCAGCAAATCCTGGCCGTTGAACTCCAGCCGCTTGGCGGTGACGCGGCCCTCGGGCGCGGTCAGGCCCAATATGGCCCGCCCGGTTTGCGACTTGCCCGATCCCGATTCGCCCACGATACCCAGCCGCTCGCGCCCGAGCGAGAACGACACGCCGCGCACGGCTTCGGTCCGGCCGCCGTCGCGGTCGGGAAACGACACCCGCAGGCCGTCGACGACCAGCATCGCTTTCGGCGGCGCGTTCATTTCGCGGTCTTCGGGTCCAACGCGTCGCGCAAGCCGTCGCCCAGCAGGTTGAACGCCAGGCTGACCAGGAAAATCGCCGCGCCCGGCGCCGCCGCCACCCACCACTGGTCCAGCACATAGAGGCGGCCATTGGCGATCAGCGCCCCCCACTCCGGCATCGGCGGCTGCGCGCCCAGGCCGAGGAACCCCAGGCCGGCGGCGGTCAAGATGATGCCCGCCATGTCGAGCGTCACGCGCACGATCACCGACGACACGCAGAGCGGCATGATATGCCGAAGCACGATGCGCCACGGCGAGGCGCCGATCAGTTGCACCGCGGCGATGTAGTCGGCCTGCCGGATGGTGAGCGTCTCGGCGCGCGCGATGCGCGCATAGGGCGGCCACGAGGTGATGGCGATGGCGATGACGGCGTTCTCGATCCCCGGCCCCAGCGCGGCCACGAAGGCCAGCGCCAGGATCAAGCGCGGGAAGGCCAGGAATATGTCGGTGACGCGCATCAGGGCCGCGTCCAGCCAGCCGCCGGCATAGCCCGCGACGGTGCCGACCGCGAGGCCGATGGGCGCCGCCAGCACGGCCACCAACAACACCACGTAGAGCGTGATGCGCGAGCCGTGAATGATGCGCGAAAGGATGTCGCGGCCCTGGTCGTCGGTACCGAGCCAATGCGCCGCGCTGGGCGCCAACAGGCGGGTGGCGCGCAGGTCGCCGATATAGGGGGAGTAAGGCGCGATCGCATCGGCCAACAGCGCCACCAGCACCAGCGCGAGAACGATGGCGAGGCCCAGCATGGCCAGTCGGTTGCGCGCGAAAGTGCGCCACGCGCCATAGGCGCGCCCGAGCGACGCTTGCCGGCGCGAGCGCGGTCTGTCGGACATCAGCCAATCGTGAAGACTTTCCGTGCGCCGCCCTGGGCTGATAGCGCCGGGCGCGGTCAACGCGTCCGCGTCCTTGGGTCGAGCACCCGATAGAGCAGGTCCGACAGCAGGTTCAGGCCGATGAAGATCGAGCCCACGACGATGGTGCCGCCGAGAACGGCGTTCATGTCCGCGTTCTGCAGCGAGTTGGTGATGTAGAGCCCCAGCCCCGGCCAGGCGAACACCGTTTCGGTGAGGACCGATCCTTCGAGCAGGCCGGCATAGGAAAGCGCCACCACGGTGACCAGCGGGACCATGGCGTTCCTCAGTGCGTGGCGCCAGATGATCCGGGCTTCCGACAAGCCCTTGGCGCGCGCCGCCACCACATATTCCTGCGCCAGTTCGTTGAGCATGAACGAGCGCGTCATGCGGCTGATATAGGCGAGCGAAAAATAGCCCAGCAACCCGGCCGGCAGGATCAGGTGCGACAGCGCGTTGCCGAACGCGTCCCACTGCCCTGCCCGGGCCGCGTCCAACAGCAGGAATCCGGTCGTCGACACCAGCGTGTATTCGTAGACAACGTCGATGCGGCCCGGCCCGCCGACCCAGCCAAGCCTGGCATAGAACAGAACCAGTCCCATGAGCCCAAGCCAGAAGATCGGCACCGAGTAGCCGATCAGGCCCATCACCCGCACCACCTGGTCGACGACGCCGCCGCGCCGCACCGCGGACCACACGCCCAGCGGCACGCCCAGCCCCGCGCCGATGAGGATGCCCAGCGTCGCCAGTTCGATCGTGGCCGGAAAGGTCCGCCTGATGTCCTGCATCACCGGGTTGGCGGTCAGCACCGAGGTGCCGAAATCGCCCTGCGCCACCTTGCCCAGATAGATGGAGAACTGCCGCCATAGCGGCTTGTTCAGCCCCAGTTCCTCGCGCACGCGCAGGACGACGTGCTCGGGCGCCCGGTCGCCGACGATGGCCAGCACCGGGTCGATGGGGATGACGCGTCCGATGAAGAAGGTGACCGCGAGCAGCCCGAGATAGGTCAGAAAAATGACCGCCACGAAGCTGCCCGCGGCCTTTAGCGCCCTCCGCGAGCGAGCGAAGGAGTCCAAACTGGAGCCGCCGAGGCCCCTATTTCGCGACCTTGAACATGTAGGTCGAATCCGACGTCGGGCCGATCTTCAAGCCTTGCACGTCGCTCCGCATGGCCGCCACCTCGACCTGCTGGAACAGCATCACGAACGGGCTGCTTTTGCGGAAATCCGCCTGCATTTCCTCGTACATGGCCTTGCGCTTGGCCCCGTCGCGTTCCAGGACGGCGGCGTCCGCCTTCTTGGTCAGCTCGGGGATGTTCCACGCGTTGCGCCACGCCAAGGGCTTCGACTTGGCGTCGTCGGCGTTGTCGGGGTTGCGCGCGAAGGTGTCGGCGTTGGTGTGCGGATCCCAATAGTCCGCGCCCCACTGGCCGACATAGATGTCGTGGCTGCGCGCCCGGTACTTGGTCAGCGTTTGCTTGCCGTCGCCCGGCAGGATCTCGATCTCGATCCCGGCGCGCTTGGCGGTTTGCTGGAAGTTCTCGGTGATGCCCTGAACGGGCTGCACGGTGCGCATGTCCAGCGTCACCTTGAAGCCGTTGCCGAGCCCGGCCTTGGCCAGCAGTTCCTTGGCCTTCGCCACGTCGAGCTTGTAGGGATTCTCGGTGCTGGCGCCCAGCAGGCCGACGGGCAGGAAGTTCTGGTGGATGACGCCGATGTTCTTGATCAGCGTGGCGCCGATGGCGTCGTAATCGACCAGCCACTTCAAGGCTTCGCGCACTTCCGGCTTGGCCAGATTGGCGTTCTTCTGGTTGAGGCTGAAATAGTACACCGTGCCCATGGGGGTGGCCGTGGTCTTGATGTCCTTGTTGCTGGCGAGCGCGGCGAGGTCTTCCGGCGACAGGTTGCGCGCGATGTCGGCGTCGCCTTTTTCCAGCAGCAGGCGCTGGGTCGCAGCTTCCTTCACGTGCCGGTAGATCACCCGCGCCAGCTTCGACTTGTCGCCGTAATAGTTGTCGTTGCGTTCGAGGGCGACGATTTCGTTGGCGCGCCATTCCCGCAGCTTCAAGGCGCCCGAGCCGGCATAGTTGGTCTTCAGCCACGCATAACCCATGTCGCCGCCGACCTCCTTGGACATCACCAGCTTCTTGTCGACGATGGCGGCGATGTTGGCGGTCAGGCAGTTGTAGACGAAGGTGGGCGCGTAGTTCTTGTCGGTCTCGATGGTCAGCGTCAACGGGCCGGTCTGCTTGATCTTGTCCTTGACGTTGTCCTTGCTGAACCCGAATTGGGTGAGGATGAAGGCCGGCGTCTTGTCCAGCAGCACGGCGCGCTGCAGCGAGTACACCACGTCCTCGGCGGTCAGGTCGTTGCCCGAGGCGAATTTCAAGCCCGGCTTCAACTCGAAGCTGTAGGTCTTGCCGTCCGCCGACACCGACCAGGCCTTGGCAAGGTCGGCCTCCAGCTTGGACGGGTCATTGACGTCGTAGCGAACCAGCCGGTCGTAGGTGTTGCCCATGATTTCGCCGGCGGAAATCTCGAATGCCTCGCCCGGGTCCATGGTGATGATGTCGTCGATCGCCCACACGACCACCAAGGTGTCCTTGGGCGTGACGGCAAGCGCGGCCGTCGACAGTGAAAAGCCGGCCGCTATGGCGATGGCGGCCGCGGAACGGAGAAATTGGGCTTTCATGTGATGCTCCCTGATCAAATCGGTTCGGAACAACCGAATTGTTTTCAGCCTAGCACCAAGCGGCGCGAAGTCGAACCGCGATCGCCGATGGATGGCCCCCATGGATGCTCCGCCTCGCCGCCGCGGCGGCAACGCCATGACGCTAAACCATTGATATAATTGTGAAATCTAGCATCGGCGAGGCGCTCGCCTAGCGGCGGCTGCGGTGGCGCTTAAACGTGGCGCGTATCGCCCTGGTTCGCCGCCGGTGGCGGCGGTTCCGTGCCGAGATAGGCCTCGATCACGCGGCGTTCGGCCCTGACCGCCTTGGGCGGGCCATCGGCGATCACCTCGCCGTGGTTGAGAACGGCAATGCGGTCGGCCAGATCGGCGACCAATTGCATGTCGTGTTCCACCCACAAGATCGTCAGCTTGAGCTCATGGCGAACGCGCAGAAGAAAGCGCGCGAAATTCTCCTTCTCCTCGCGCACCAATCCCGTCGAGGGTTCGTCGAGCAGCAGTAGTTTAGGCTCGATCGCCAGCGCCCGCGCCACGCCCACCAGCTTTTGCACGCCATAGGGAAGGCTCGCCACCGGCGTATCGCGGTAGCGATAAAGCTCGAAAAAATCGATGACGCCTTCGACCGCTTCCCGCTGTTGGCGCTCCTCGCGGCGCGCCAGGCCGAAATAGGTCATGCCGGCGAAAATGCCGGTGCGCATGCGCAGGTGCCGGCCTACCAGCAGATTCTCGGTCACCGTCATGTGCGGAAACAATTCCGCATGCTGGAACGCCCGCCCCACGCCCGCCAGCGCGATCCGATGAATGGGAATATGCGACAGATTCGTTCCGTTGAATTCGACCTCGCCGCTTGTGGGCCGATAGACGCCGCTGATGCAATTCAGCAGCGCCGTCTTGCCGGCGCCGTTCGGGCCGATGATGGCCAGCAGTTCCCCGTCCGCGGCGGAAATGGTGACGCGATTCAGCGCCGTGATGCCGCCGAACTTGAGGGTCACATCCTTGACGGAAAGCGGCACGTCAGCCCGACCAGCGGCGCTTGCGCCGATACTGCTTGATGTTGCGATAGCTCTTCGCGTCGCTTTGCCCGGCGCCGCCGAGATAGAATTCCTGCACGTCCGGATGCGACCGCAGCTCGGCGGACGCGCCATGGAACACGATGCGCCCGCCTTCCATCACATAGCCGAAATGCGCGATGGCGAGCGCCGCGCTGGCGTTTTGCTCCACCAGCAGGATGGTCAGACCGAGGTCGTTGTTGATCTGCTTCAGCTTGTCCATCAAGTCCTTGATCGCGATGGGGGCAAGGCCGAGCGACAGCTCGTCGATGAGCAGCAGCGTCGGGTTGCACAAGAGCGCCATGCCGACGGCCAGCATCTGTTTCTCGCCGCCGCTCAGATATCCGGCGATCTGGGAGCGCCGCTCGCCAAGCTGCGGAAAATAGCCGAGCACGGTTTCGAGCCTGACCTCGCCCTTGGGCTGGGCGGCGAATTCCAGGTTTTCCTGCACGCTGAGGGTCGCGAACACCTTCTCGCGCTCCGGCACCAGGATAAGGCCGGCGCGCGCCAGTTGATGCGGCAACTGACCGTTGATCCGCCGCTGCTTGTACTTGATCTCGCCGTCGGTGGTCTCGGTGTCCTCCGACGGCAGGAAGCCGGAAATGGCGCGGAGCGTCGTGGTTTTTCCGGCGCCGTTCGTGCCCACCAGCGCGACGATCGATCCCTTGGGGACGTCGAGCGATACGCCCTGGATCGCCGTCGCCACCCGGTGATAGACGACCTCCAACTGCCGCACCTCGAGGAGCAATTCGGCGCTCATGCGCTCAGCGCCGCGACGCGTCGAGCGGCCGGTAGCGGAACGGCCAGCGCTCGAAATAGGTTTCCACCCGCCGCCACATTTCCGCCAGGCCCTTCGGTTCGAAAAGCAGGAACAGGATGATGCACAGCCCGACGGCGCCCACCTTAACGCCGAATACCGTCGAGCCGAACCGCCACGCCCGCGGCAGATGGTCGAAAATGGCGTCGATGCCATAGGGCAGCAGCGTGATGAAGATGGCGCCCATCAGCGCCCCCAGCATCGATCCCATGCCGCCGACGATGATCATGGCGATGTAGATCACCGCCAGGTCGAGCGTGTACGCCTCGACCGTCACCACATTGCTGTAATAGGCCATCAGGCTCCCCGAGACCGAGGCCAGCGTCGAGCTCGCCATGAAGGCGAGAAGCTTGTAGCGCGCCAGGTTGATGCCCAGCGCCTCGGCCGCGATGTCGCGGTCGCGAATGGCCATCCAGGCGCGGCCCGGCCGCGTGCGCGCCAGGTTCACGCAGCCGATGGCGGCCAAGGTGAGGAAGACGAGAAGAAAATAGTACCAGTTGATCTCGCCCCTGAGCACGAAAGGCCCGATGGTGGCGTCTTGAATGGCGATGCCGGCGCTGGCGCTGCGCGCGAAGTTGGACTGATAGGCCGTCGCCAGGAAAATGATCGCGTAATGCATCGCCAGCGTGCTGATGGCGAGGTAAACGCCGCGAAAGCGCAACGACGGCAGGCCGACGATGAAGCCCACCATGGCGCCCGATACCGCCGCCGCGGGGAGGACGGCGACGAAAGGCGCGTTGGCGTGCAAGGTCAGGATGACGGTGGTGTAGGCGCCGATGGCGAGAAACGCGGCATGGCCGAGCGAGATTTGGCCGCAATAGCCGGTGAGGATCGCCAGGCCCAGCGCGCCAATGCCCGCCAGGTAGCAAAGGTTCATCAAGTGAATGAAGTAGTTCGACGACGCCGCCGGCAGCAGCGCCGCCGCCATGAGGATGAGCGCCACCAGCGCCTTCTGGTAGGGGCGCCGCAGAACCTCGTTCGATTCGAGGTAACTGGTCCGCAGGTTGGTGCCGATGCGCGCCATGGCCTATACGCGGTCCAATTCTTCCCGGGTTCCAAACAGGCCCCAGGGCCGGACGCTCATCACCACCAGCAGGATCAGGAACGGGAGCGCCTCGCTGAAAACGGGATCGATGAGCCGCACGGTGACATACTGGGCCACGGCGACGATAAAGGCCCCGACCACCGCGCCGCGCAGGCTGTCCAGCCCGCCCACCAGCGCGGCGGTCAATCCGGCGAGGCCGATGGCGACGCTTTCGGAGCTGAGGAACGCGCGCCCGCCGTACAACACGCCCGATAGGGTCGCCGCCAGCGTCGCGATGATCCAGGCCAGCGAGAGCACGAAATAGACGTTGACGCCGCGCTGGCTGGCGAGCAACGGGTTTTCGGCGGTGCCGCGAAACTGCACCCCCAACCGGGTGTAACGGAAAAACAGAAAGAGGCCGATGAAGAAGCCGATGGTCAGCAACACGCTGGCCACGTCCATGTAGGAGAGCGTCGCGCCGCCAGCCAGGCGAATCGCCGGCGCAATGCCGACGTCGATGGTGACCCGCGACGCCCGCCAAATGACGATGATCGCGGACTTGAGCACGATGGCGAGGCCGACGGTGACCAGGATGGTGACGTAGAATGGCTCGCCGACAAGCCTGCGCATCATCGCCGCATAGATGATGGTTCCGACGACGACCGAGTAGACCACCGCGCCCAGGATCGCCAGCGCCAGCGAGTGGACGCTCGTCATCAGCCCGGTGCTGTAAAAGACGAAGCCGCCGACGATCGCCAGTTCGCCATGGGCGAAATTCACCACCCTTCCGGCCTTGTAAAGAATGACGATCCCCGCCGCGAGCAGCGCGTAGGTGCACGTCAGAATCACAACGGTTGCGGCAAATTCCACGGCGCGCGAACTCTCGACAGCCCGGGCGGAGGGGATACCCCTCCGCCCGCGCCATTAGAATGCAACAGTCTTGGCGTGACCGGCGCCTTATTGGTAGCCCTTGGCGTCCTTCTTCACCCAGCCGCCCCTCGGCTCCATCTTTTCGGCTTTCGCGTCCCACGCATAGAGCCGCCAATAGGAGGGGCCGTATCCGTCCTCGGCCGACATTTCGATCGGTCCGCCCGTCAGCCCGCCCATGTCGACCTTGAGCGTCTGCATGACCTTATCGAGCTTTTCGCGCGAGCACGGCCAGCCGCATCCCTTGAGCGCCGCTTCGGCGAATTTTCCCAGCGCCCAGCCGGTGACATGCATGCTCGAGAACGGCTTCGAGGTCTTGTATTTCTTCTGCGCCGCCTCCACCTCCGCCACCGACGGATTGCTGTCAAACGCCGAACTGAAGCGCGTCACGTAGAAGATGTTATCGCCGCTGCCGGCGCGTTGCGCCGCCTGGCGCACCAGGTCTTCCGTCACCCCATAGGACGCGACCACGTAGGGGCCGGCGAAACCGGACCGCCGAAGCGCCGGAATCACGCCGAGGTTCTGGCCGCCGCCATAGTGACCGACGACGATGTCGGGCTTCTTCTCCACCGCCGCCTGGGCGAAGGG
This sequence comes from uncultured Rhodospirillaceae bacterium, assembly GCA_964542505.1. Taxonomy (GTDB): domain Bacteria; phylum Pseudomonadota; class Alphaproteobacteria; order Ferrovibrionales; family Ferrovibrionaceae; genus CAZIVY01. The sequence continues at coordinate 6,942 of CAZIVY010000427.1, read as the reverse complement.
GGTGAAGTCCGTCGTCGTGACCGGGAAGCGAATCTCGTCCCACTTGTACCCGGCCTTTTCCACCGCCGCCTTGTTGAAGGCAAGCGCGGCCCGGCCACCCACGGTGTCGATGGTCATGCCGACCACGGTTCCACCGGGCTTGATGTTGCGAATCAGTTCCCCGATGGCGTCACCGGCGACTTCGAACACCACGCCGGTGCTGTAGGAAAAGGGTTTGGCCGGCGGCAGGGCGTCGAGAATGCCGCTGAATGTCGTCACCACCGGCACGCCCACCTTGCGCATCTCGACATGGACCGGCCCCTGGGTGCTTGAAAGGCTGAGGCCGAAAATCCCCAGGACATTGTCGCGCTCCACCTGCTTCTTGGCGTTGGCGACGGCGCGGTCCGCCTTCAAGCCGTCGTCGTCGAGAATGACATCGACCTTCTTGCCGCCGATGCCGCCACGGTCGTTGAGCGCCTTCATGTAGAGCTCGAAACCCTCCCATGTGGGCGTATAGGATTCGGCCAGCGGGCCGGAAAGATCGGTGATGTACCCGATCACATAGTTGTTTTGGGCATCGGCAGCGCCCGGACCGCCGAGGACCGCCGCGATGGCGGCCACCGCGAACAAACTGGAACGCCTGGCAAGTTTTGTCATGTGTCTCCTCCCTCGCATCAGATGCTTGCGTCTATGCGCCGACTATCGGCTAGTGATTCGCTATCGATCCGGCCCTCCTGGCCGTCCCGGTACATGTCTTCCACCAGTACTTTGAAGAGGTTGTACATGTGCCGCCGCTTTATCTTGCGCGTCGGCGTCGTATCGCCTTCCTCGGGATCGAGTTCCTTCGGAATGACGCGGAATTTCTTCACCTGCTCGACGCGGGCGAGATCCTGGTTCGCCGTCTCGATATCGCGGCCGATCAGTTCGGTGACGCGCGGATGCTGCGACAGGGACGTGAAGCTGGTGTAGATCACGCCATTGCGCCGCGCCCAGTCGGACACGGTGTCGAAATCGATCTCGATCAGCGCGCTCGGGAATCGGCGTCCGTCCGCGAACAGGACCGCCTCGCTGATATAGGGGCTGGCCTTCAGCCGGTTCTCGATCTCGCTCGGCGCGATATTCTTGCCGCCGGCGGTGATCATGATGTCCTTCTTGCGGTCGATGATGCGGAAATGCCCATTGGGCGCGACCACGGCGACGTCGCCCGTGTGCAGCCAGCCGTCGCGAACCGCGTCGCGCGTCGCCGCCTCGTTCCGCCAGTAGCCGGCGAACATGCCGGGGCCGCGCACCAGGATCTCGCCGTCATCGCCGAGCTTCACTTCCTTCGGGTACAGCGGAAGGCCGGCGTCGCCCGGTTCCTGGAACGGCTCGTGCTGGCAGAGCACCAGGGTGTGCTCGGTGATTCCGTAAAGGTTGCGCAGGTTGACGCCCCAGATCTGCCACAGCGCCTGCACCGTCGGCGGGATGGGCGCGCCCGCTGTCAGCGCCGCCACCAGCCGGTGCAGGCCGACTTTCATGAACATCGGCTTGAAGACCAGCGCCTGCGCCAGGCCATTGGCCGCGCCGAGCCAAAGCGGCGCGCGTCCGCCTCGCCACCGGCAAGCCGCGCGCCGGCGGCCGGCGGCCATCGCCGCTCGATAGGCCAAGCGCTTGAAATACGAACTGCGGTCGATATTGACCAGGATTTGGGATGCGATTTTCTCCCAGACGCGCGGCACCGCGTGAAAGAAGGTCGGCTCGACCTCGACCAGCGTCTCGCGCAAATTGTCGATTTCCTCGCCGATATGGGGCACCACGTCCGCGATCAGCATGAGGCAGAGGCTCATGGAACGCTCGACCAAGTGCGCCAGGGGCAGATGGGTGACGATCCGGTGCTGGCCGCGCTCGAGCTCCGGAAACCCCTGCAAATAGGTGTTCACCATGCCCACCATCAGGTCGCGGTGGGCGATCATCGCCGCCTTGGGCGCGCCGGTGGTGCCGGAAGTGTAGACGAATACCGCGATTGTCTCGGGCTTCACCGCCCGCAACCGTTCGCCGAACAGGCCGGGTTGCCCGGCGGCGGCGCGGCGGCCCAAGTCCTGAACCGCCGCGAAGCTCGTGATTCGCGTGTCGTCATACAGGAACATCGCCCGCATGTCGGCGACGATGATGTGGCGCAAATCCGCCGAAAGGCCCTCGATGGCCAGGACCTTGTCGACATATTCCTGGTTCTCGGCGATGAAGATCTTGGCGCCGCCGTTCTCGATCTGGTAGCGGACTTCCGCGACCGAGCAGGTGGTGTAGATGCCGTAGGTGATGGCGCCCACGGCCAGCCCGGCCATGTCGGACACGAAATACTCGAAGCTGGGATCGCCCATGATCGCGATGCGGTCACCGGCCTCGACGCCCAGCGCGATCAGGCCCAGCGCGAAGGCCTCCACCTCGTCGCGGTATTTCCGCCAGGTGACCTCCTGGTAGAGGCCGATATCCTTGTAGCGGAACGCCACCGCGTCCGGCCGCTCCGCCACGCGCTCGATGAAGAGTTCCGGCACGCTCTTGCCGTAGATGCGCCGGGTGCGTTCCTGGTGACGCGCGGAGACAAGGCGCTCGGAAACAAGGGGCCAGTTCGCGTTCATGGCAAGGAACAGCGGAGTCACGCCTCAATCGGCTCTCGGCCGGCGCACCCGCGTTTTCCCCTCCCGTCTCGCTGTTATTATGCTCGTTAGTATAACGCTATTCCAGCAGACCATACCTGGATCGCGACGGCAAGTCCCGCCGCCCATCGGCCCGCGCGCCGCCTCGACGCCGCATCGTCGGCCGGGTTGTTTTTCGCCGGCTTCCTTTTCACCGCGGCCGGCGCCGCGCCGCGCGCCAACAGGCCGGTCAAGATGATGTTGCTCTGCATGTCGAAGAACTGGTCGATATTCTGCGCGATCGAGCGCAAGGCGCGGCTGTGCAGCGACCACAGATGGCAAAGAAACAACGCGTTCAGCGCCTGCAGCTTCGGATCGACGCCGGCGAACACGCCGCGGGCGATACCCTTGCGCAGGATGTCCTCGAACACGTCGGTCACCGTCGAAAGCGACGCCATGACGATTTCCCGCCGTGTCGGCGACAGCACGTCGAGCTCGCGGTAGAGCAGCCGGATGTGCGGCCGGTAGCGGTGGACGATCCGGCAATAGGCCTTCAACGCCGCGCGGAACGACCCCGCCGGATCGTCGTCGATCGCCGCCACCGCCGCCATGGCCTTGGCCTTTTCGTCGATGAGGTGTTGCGCCACCAGGAAGAGGATGTCCTCCTTCGACGTCACGTACATGTAGAGGCTCGCCATATTGAACGGGCACGCGCGCGCGATGTCGCGGATCGAGGTCTTGTGAAATCCCCGCTCCAGGAAAAGCCGGGTCGCCACGTCGATGATTTCGCCCCGCCGCTGGGCGACCAGTTCCTGGTCCTTGATTGTCGTCGGAATTTTCCTTGGCATCGCGTCCTTGCCCTTTTGGCTACCGCGGCCCGGCCCATTGTTTCTAGGCGAGGCTGGCATTGCGCAGTTTGCACAGCCTGTCGCCGGAAAGCTTCGCCAGATAGTCGTCGTGCGTGGCCACGCCCGTCACCCAGGCGTCGAGATAGGTTTGCCAAGCCGCCATGTCGTTCTTCCGATAGGCGACCGAGGCCGCAACGTAGTCCTGGATCGCCTCTTCGTCCTCGACATAGTGCCCATGGCTGGCGAAAGGATGCGACCCGAACGGCGCTTCCACCACGGCGTCGGCGTAGCCTATCGACGTCGCCCAGGGGTCCTTCCTGATTTCGTCGTTCGGCACGATGCTTTCGGCGGTGAGCATCACGCGCTCGGCGGCGCGCGACAGCAGCCGGTCGCCAAACCGCACGCCGCCGTGCTGGCCGTTGCCGTAAACATCGGCCTTGCCCACGTGAATGATCGCCCAGTCGGCGTGCAGCGCCGGAACGGCGAGATAGGGCTCGCCGTTGATCGGATCGTTGAAGGGAACGTAATCCGGGTTGAGCACCGGGATCGACGTCCCCACCCCGCCGCGCCAGGGCATGAATCCAAGGCCGCGCGCCGCCGCCTCGAGCTGTGAGTAAAGCAGGTATTCGGTGGTCTCGTAGACCTCGATCAGGCCTTGCTCGGCCGCGCGCCTGTAACAATGCCCGATCGGCGCGTAAAGCTCGGCGCCGACATAGGGCGCGATGACCTTCTTCACGCATCCCGCGCCGATGAGCATGTCGATCTCAAGTCCCGCCGTCGCCGCGCCGATGACGGTCAGGTTCCTCGCCTTGCGGCGGATCAACCCGCGAACGATGGGCATGGAATGATTGACGGTGCCAAACCCGCCGACGATGATCGTCTCGCCGTCGTTGATCAGCGCCACGGCTTCGTCTTCCCTTATCAGGACTTCCCGGCGCGCCGGCCGGTTGGCGCGGGTGATGGGGTCGAGTTTCATGACGTCGCCTGCACCGCGCTGAAGACCGGAACCTTGCCCGATGGCCTGGCCGCGACCCGCGTGCCGATGGCCGGTGGCGTGTCGCCGGCGAAATGCCCCAGCAGGCGCCGCCCGCCATCGAGTTCCACCAGCAGCAGCACGAAGGGCGCCGCCCCGGCGTGCGCGCCCCCCGGCATCCGGACGACCGTATGGCTGCGAACCAAGCCGGCGAGATCGCTCATCGCGATACCGCTTCGAGAATGTGCACGCTGACCGCCGCCGCCGTGCCGCCGCCATTCTGGGTCAGCCCGAAGCGCGCGCCTTCCACCTGAACCGGGTGCCGGCCGCGCAATTGCATCGCGATCTCGTAGATCTGGCCGCAGCCGGTGGCGCCGGTGGGATGGCCCTTGGACAGCAGCCCGCCGCTGGCGTTGATGACCACCTTGCGGTTGCCGGTGGCTTTCATCACGCCCGGGCCGCCTTCGCCCTTGGCGAAAAATCCCAGGTCCTCGCTGTCCACGATTTCCGCGATGGAGAAACAGTCGTGCAATTCGGCGACGTCGATGTCGTCGGGGCCGACGCCCGCCATGCCATAGGCCAGCCTGGCGGCGTTGACGGTGCCGTCGTGGGTGGTGATCTCCGCGTAGTCGCACGCCCGCGCCGGGCCGTTCACCAGCACCGACGCCTTGATGCGCACCGATGGCGAGCCGCACGCTCTGGCGAGCGCGTCCGAGGTCAAGACCAGGGCGGCCGCGCCGTCTGTCGCCGGGCAGCAATCGAAGCGCCGGATGGGATCGGCGATCAACGGCGAGGCCATGACCTCTTCCGGCGAAACGAGCTTGCGGAACTGCGCCAGGGGATTGCCGACGCCAAATTTGCGGTTCTTGACCGTCACCGCCGCCACCTGCTCGCGCGTCGTGCCGTAAAGATGCGCGTGCCGCGCCATGACCAGCGCCCAGAAACCGGGGAAGGTGAGGCCGGCATCGCCTTCCGCCGACTGGTCGATCGCCGCCGTCATGGCGGTGGTCAGCGCCCCCCGCGGCGCGCCCGTCAGGCGCTCGACGCCGACGACGAGAATCGCCTTCTCCGCTTCCGCCCGGATCAGGTCGTGCGCGATGCGCACGGCGGCGCTGCTCGACGCGCAGGCGGCCTCGATCTTGATCGCCGCCACATTGGCCAGGCCCAAATCCGCCGCCACGATGGGCCCCAGCAGTTCCTGGCCGGTCATGATGCCGCCGACGAAATTGCCGACAAAGACGCAGCCGATGTTCGACGCCGGGACCAGGGAATCGGCGATCGCGGCGCGCGCGGCTTCCACCGCCAGGCTTTGCAGGCTGCGGCCGGGATGGGCGCCAAAGGTGGTGGAACCCGCCCCGGCGATATGAACTTGGCGGGTCACCGCCGCAGAACCCCGTCCACGTCGACCTCGCGGCGCAGGATCGTCAGTTCCTCGGCGGTCGGCTCGGCGATTTCGGAAATGTCGGCGGCGGCGGCGAAGGAAAACCCGGTGTTTTCCTTTACCCACGCGGCGCTCGTACCCTTGAACAGGCCGGAAAGCTGCGCGCGTCCCGCCCCGTCAAAGGTGAAAAGGGCGCGCGGCGTGATGATCCATTTCGGGCCGTGCCCCGGAAACTTGTTCGCCCGCCAGCCGTTCGGCCCGTGCATCGAAACGAAGTCGACATTCTCGACCAGCGTGCGGCGGTCATGATGGGTAACGAAGATATAGGGCGTCGCCACCGTGACGATGTCGGTGATGCCGATGGAACCGGGCCCGCGAAAGGCGAATTTCCTGGCCTCGCTCCCCTTGATCCCGATCATGTTGGCGTTGCCCCAGCCATCCACCTGGATGCCGCCGGCGAAGAACTTGTCGCCGACGAAATACTTGTTCGTCGGCGGCCGCGTCCCCGTGTAATAGGCCCGCCCGCCGGGGGCGCCGAAATACATGAACGTTTCCATGTGGTCATAGGCGACCTCGGCCCAACGCACCATGCGGTAGTCGGTCGAGGTTTTCGGCAGGCGCACGGGAAGGTCGGTGACGTTCACCAGGAAGCAGGTGCCGCCCAATTGCAGCTTGATGTTCGGCGCGTGCACCTTCTGCGCGAGCAAGGCGGCGGCAAAAGAGATTTCCGTATGCGCGCCCGAGATGATCCGCTCGCCATCGACAATGTCGCGCGCCAACGCCACCGCCATGCGCTCTTTCCATGACGGCTCGCTGGTTGCCGCGGTCTCCGCCGCCCGGGCCGGTTTCGTGCCGACTCTGCTCACGAGTTGTTTCGCTCCCTGTCCGTTGCCATCCACTATCGCCAAGAAGTCGGCGACGGTCAATCGCCGGTAGCGTCTTGACCGTGCTGGAACAGCGTCATACCATCGCCCACGTCGCGTGCGCCAAGTCGGCTCGGATCGAATACGGCGAACGAGCAGCGGCGAACGAGCAGGGACGGAAACGACAAAATGACAAAGGTGTTTGTCAGCACGGTCATCAATGCGCCGATCGAGCGCGTCTGGCGCTGCGTCGGCGATTTCAATGGCTTGCCCGCTTGGATGCCGG